>LSKJ01000175.1 GCA_001557035.1 Rhodospirillaceae bacterium CCH5-H10
CGGGGGTGGAGGCGGCGGCGGTGCAACGCGCGGTTGTGGCACCATCGCGCCGCCACCGGGGCCCATCGGGCCCTGCGACAGTGCCGCGTGCGAAAACACCAGGAGGAAGGCTGCGGACCAGGCCGCGCATTTCACGCCCCGTTCGCGTGCGCGCCGCGCACGGGCTCCGTTCTGCATGAAAGCTGCTCTCCCCCGAGCCGGCAGCGCCGGCTCTCCCATAGATAGTGTTGCACGTAGAGTGAACACGCACAAGAAATGCAGTAACTTGCGGCTTGACCGCAATTTGCAGTGGTCGCCCGCCTCCGTGTGAACTGAGGGCGCACGAGACAGAGAGAGAGAGAGAGAGGCCTTACCCTCTCCGACCCGCCTGCGATTCACGCGGATGCGTGATCAGGTGTCGTCCGCCGCCAGTTCGAGGTCGGAGCCGCGCAAGATCGCAGGCACCGCAGCCTGCCGTCACTTGAAGGTATATCTTCCCCCGCCCGTACCGCCGACGCCGTTGGTCGGGGTCGTGCCGGTCTCGAATCTCCCGCCGCCCGTACCGCCGACGCCGTTGACCGGGGTCGTGCCGAGGTTGGTCTGGAACTTGAGGATGACCGTGTCGCTTGCCTTGGCGACCGTGAAGGTGCCGATCGAACTGCCGACCGGGAAGTCGGTGCGCGAGGCCGGCACGCCGTTGACGAAGGTCGTCAGGCTCACCGTGCCGCCCTCGGGCACCTTCGGCAGCGCGACCTCGTAGGTGCCGGGCTCGAGTTGCCGGAAGGTCGCCTGCCCCGTGCCATCGGTCTTCGCCGTGGGAATGGCTTTTCCCCCAGACGGCTTCTTCTGCATCACGACGTCGATGCCCGGGATTGGATTGTTCTGGTAGTTGGGCACCGGCTTCGCGGGACCGGTGGTCGCCCCTGACGTCTTTGTCTGGGCATCCTGATCGATATGGTCGCGGTTGGACGAACTGGTCGCGCTGCGTGGTTGCGGGACGGGCTGGTTGACCGAGGGCGCGGCGATCGGCATCTGTGGTGCCACCACTGGGGCCGGCGGCGGCGCCACCGGCGCCGGCGGTGGGGCGACGCGGGGCTGGGGCGTCATGGCGCCGCCGCCCGGTCCCATTGCGCCTTGCGACAGGGCGGGCGTCGCGGCCAGCGCGAGTCCCGTGGCCAACACCACCGGCAGCGTCGCAATCGTTCGCCGGGCGGGCTTCGCCGGACGGCCGTTTCCATCGTTCATATCCATGGCTGCCTCGCTCGATCGGGATCGACGTTCACGACTCGATGACTCAACGTCCGCAAACTTACGCAACTAAGCGCACACTTCATGAAGAGTAACAAGGAGGCCGACACATGCCCCCCGCCTCCCGGCGGTGCAGCGGATGAGATACGGTGCTGAGCCGTAGACTTCGAACCGCCCTGGCCCGGACATGCCTCTCACCTGGACCGCCCAATCCAACCCGCCGCTCGTCACCATCGTCGCCGAGGGGGACGTCGCCAGGGGCGACATCGAATCGCTCTTCGCCTTTCTGGTCCGCGCCGAACTCGTGCCATGGCCCAAGCTGTTCGACGGGCGCAACGGCCAGGGAGTCTTCACGCTGGAGGAGGTCGAGGCGATCGGCGTGCGCATCCGCGAGGCTGCCCAGGTCCAGGATGTCGGCGCGCTGGCCTTCGTCCTGCCGACCGTCAACGAGAAGCCGGAGCTGCGGCGACTGCTCGGCCTGATCGCGACCGCGCAACGGCCGATGCGGCTGTTCCGCCGCGTCGCGCCGGCGCGGCGCTGGATCCTGAAGACGAACGCCGCCAAGAAAAAGCCCGCCTCGCGGCGGGCTTCGTCTCGTCCGAACTAGTCGGAAGACTAGCGGTTCTCGGACTGGCCGGGCTTCTGGCCCTGGCTCTTGTCGAAACCCTGCTGCTTGTCGCCCGGGTTCTGCTTCTGGTTCTGCTGCTGCTCCTTCTGAGCCTGCTCGCGCTGCTGGTCCTGCTTCTGATTCGGGTTCTGGTTCTGGTGGTTGTTCAAGGAAATCTCCATTCGGTATGCGCGGCCGGGACGGCGGCGCTTGTACTTGGAGGAACGGCCCTTTCGACGAACCGGTTGCTCATCGTCGCAAAGATGAATCGTGGCGCAGCGTGCGCCAGCGGACCGACGCCGCGCCTCCCTTCCTCACACTTCGCGCAGACGCTTCACCCGCTCGCGGCCCTTCTCGATCGCATCGCCCACCGTCGCGCGCGGTGTCGCGTCGGATGCGGGGCGCTCGCCGTATTTCCTCGGCGCGATGCGCGCGACGTACCACTTGATCGCATCGACATAGAGCCGGCGCGCGGTGGCGTCGGCGGGCGTGGCCTCGCGGGCGACGCGGATCGCATCCTCGGCGAGCGCGTCGGCCAGCGTGTCGCGCGCGAGCGTATAGCGGCTCCGGAACGCGGCGTTCTCGCGCAGCCATTGCCGGACGGTCCCGGCATACGGCATGCGCCGCGCGCGACAGACTTCGTGCAGCAGCTTGCCTTCGGCAATGCGGCGGCAGATCTCGGCCCCCAGCGCTTCCGTGAAATGCACCGGACGTTCGTCCATCACCCCTGCCCCTCGGGACTGGCTTCCGCGCGGCCGGCCACCTTCCTGCCGAGACGGCGGCGGTTCACCCTCATCAGCGCGATCGTGGCGGCGCGCGACTGGCCGGGCGCCAGCCCCGCCTCCCGGCGGCGCCGGCGGATCAGGTCGGGATGACGCGCCATCGCCTCGGCGATCTCGCCGTCGGTGCAGCCCGCCGCCACCA
>LSKJ01000176.1 GCA_001557035.1 Rhodospirillaceae bacterium CCH5-H10
CCAGCTCTTCGGCTCCTGCCACTATATCGTGGCCGAGCTGCTGCCGAAGTACGGCATCCAGAGCGAGCTGGTCGACGGCGGCGATCTCGCGCAGTGGGAGAAGGCGCTCTCGAAGCCGACGCAGGCCGTGCTGTTCGAATCGCCGTCCAATCCGATGCTCGACATCGTCGACGTGAAGGCGGTGTGCGACCTCGCGCACAAGGCCGGCGCCAAGGTCGTGCTCGACAATGCCTTCGCCACGCCGATCCTGCAGCGCCCGCTCGAGTTCGGCGCCGACATCGTCGTCCACTCCGCCACCAAGTACATCGACGGCCAGGGCCGCACCCTGGGCGGCGCCGTGCTGGGCTCGAAGGAGTTCATCCTCGAAAAGCTTCAGCCGATCATCCGCAACACCGGCCCGGCGCTCAGCCCGTTCAATGCCTGGGTGCTGGTGAAGGGCCTGGAGACGCTCGGCCTGCGCGTCGAGCGCCACTGCGCCAATGCCCGCCGCGTCGCCGACGCGCTGGCCGCGCATCCCGCGATCGGCCGCGTGCTCTATCCGGGGCGTCCCGACCATCCGCAGCACGCGCTGGCGGCGAAGCAGATGTCCGACTTCGGCGGCGTGGTGACGTTCGATCTCAAGGCCGGCAAGTGGGCCGCCTTCGAGACGCTGAACCGCCTGCAGATCGTCGACATCTCCAACAACCTGGGCGATGCCAAGAGCCTCGTCACTCATCCGGCGACGACGACGCACATGCGCATCGGCGCCGAGGAGCGCGCCAAGCTCGGCATCACCGACGGCACCGTGCGCATCTCGGTCGGCCTCGAGGATGTCGAGGACATCATCGGCGATCTGGTCCAGGCGCTGGGCGGCTGACGCACCGGGCTGGAGTAAAAGCGTGCCGCTGTCGGCCGATCTGTGGGCGGCAAATGCCGACCTCGCCAACCGTATCCTCGCGCACGGCTTCGTGCGCGGGTTGCGGGACGGGTCGCTGCCCGTGCAGAACTTCAAGGGCTACGTCGCGCAGGACGCCTATTTCCTCGAGGCGTTCGCGCGGGCCTATGCCTTCTGCCTCGCCAACTCCCGCTCGCGAGAGGACCTCTACGGGTTCGCCGGCCTGATCGCCGGCGTCCTGCAGGAGCTGAAGCTTCACAAAAGCTACGCCGATCGCTGGCAGGTCGATCTCACGGGCGTCACGCCGGTCGAGGCGACGCGCGCCTATGTCGATTTCCTCCTGGAGACGGCGCGGCGCGGCAATCTCGGCGAGACGATCGCCGCCATGACACCCTGCATGCGCCTCTACGCCTATCTCGGCCGGACGCTGGCAGCCAACAACGCCGCGCCGCTCTATTCGGAATGGGTGAAGACCTACGCCGATCCGGGCTTCGAAGCGCTGGCCGTGCAACTCGAGTCGTTGCTCGACCTGCATGCCGAGGACAGCGAGACGGTGCGCGCCAACTATCGCCGCGCCATGGAACTCGAACTCGGCTTCTTCGCCGCGAATACTTGAAGCGGGTCGCTTCAATGGAGCGCGCCACTCCAGTGGCGCTCATGTTTGATCTTCAGGCACGGCAGCGCTTGAGCGCAACTGGAGTTGCGCGCTCCATCGAAAGACTTCGTCTCTAAAGCGGCGCCAGCTTTTCCATCGAGCGGTCGAGGGCGCCGTGCAGGTCGGCGGTGAGCTTCGTGCCCATCGCGTCGCGCACTTCCTGCTCGGCCTCGGCCCATAGCGGCAATGCGCGCTTGAAGAGGGCGCGGCCCGCCACCGTCGCGACCAGCTCGTGCCGGCGCTTGTCACCCGCGGCCGTGCGTTCGATCACGCCCGAGGCCAGCAGTGGGCGCAGGTTGCGCGTGAGGGTCGTGCGGTCGGTCGCCAGCAGTTCGGACAGTTCGGAGATGCTGAGGGGGCCGCGCGCGATCACATGGCCGAGCAGCGAAAACTGCGAGATCCGCAGGCCGGTCGGCGCGAGGTGGCGGCTGTAGATCTGGGTGACGCGGCGCGCCGCGCTGCGCACGCGAAAGCAGGTGCATTCGGCCGGCGACAGGCGGAGGGGGGATGGGACGGCAGTCATGCGGCCAAGAGTATCGCCGCTTCTTGCGCCGGCAAAGCCTCAATGTGTATATGCACTCAAATTCGCACGGAGACGGACATGGCTGGAGAAGCGGGATTTGGCGTGGTGCCGATCGAGGTGGCGCGCACGCTGGACGGGCTGGATCTCTTCAAGGGCCTGCTGGAGGGGCGCTATCCAGCGCCGCCGATCTCCAGGGCCATGGGGTTCAACCTCGTCGAGGTCGAGGATGGACGCGTGGTGTTCGGCTACACGCCGGTGTTCGATCATTACAACCCGCTGGGCTCGGTCCATGGCGGCGTCGCCGCCACGCTGCTCGACTCGGTGATGGGCTGCTGCATCCACACCAGGCTGAAGGCCGGCAGCGGCTACACGACGGTCGAGATCAAGGTGAACTACGTCCGCGCCATGACCGACAAGACCGGCCCGGTCCGTGCGGAGGGCAAGGTGATCAACGTCGGCTCGCGCATTGCCACCTCGGAAGGCCGCCTGACCGACGCATCCGGCAAGCTGCTGGCGCACGGCACGACCACCTGCCTGATCTTCCCGATTTAGCCTACTGTGGCGGGATGCCGACCGCGTCCGCCGAACAAAGACTTCTGAAGATCTCCATCGCCGTCACCATCGGGGTGGCGTCTTTCGGTGTGCTGTTCGGCTTGCTGTCCGGATCGATGTCGATCCTGTTCGACGGCGTCTTCTCCGCCATCGATGCCGCCATGTCGGGCCTGGCGCTGTTCGTCTCGCGCCTCGTCACCCGCGTCACCGAGAACCGGCGGTTCCAGTTCGGGTACTGG
>LSKJ01000177.1 GCA_001557035.1 Rhodospirillaceae bacterium CCH5-H10
CGCCGCCGCCGCGACGGCCGCGACTCTCTAGGTCGAGGCGCATTCACATGACGGCATCGACGCTCTATGTCTGCACGACCTGCCGCAGCAGCGCCGATGACGCGGATGCGCAACCCGTGCGCGCCGGCGCACGGCTGCTGTCGGCGATGCAGCGCGTGGCGGCAGAGGATTATCCGGCCTCGCGGATCGTCGGCGTCGAGTGCCTCTCGAACTGCTCGCGCGGCTGCACGATCGCCGTCGGCGCGCCCGGCAAGTGGACCTACGTCATTGGCAACCTCGATGCCGAACGGCATGCATCCGACGTACTCGCCTTCGCGCGTCTGCACGACGCCCACGACACCGGTGTCACGGTCTGGCGCGAGCGGCCCGAACACATCCGCAAGAACACCATCGCGCGCGTCCCGCCGATGAACCTCCGGGAGTCCTCATGAGCACGCTCGCCAAGGTGCCCTGCACCATCGTCACCGGCTTCCTCGGCGCGGGAAAGACGACGCTCGTCCGCCATGTGCTGGAGAATGCCGACCGTCGCCTCGCCGTGATCGTCAACGAGTTCGGCGACGTCGGCATCGACGGCGAGATCCTGAAGAGCTGCGGCGTCGAGAACTGTCCCGAGGATGCCATCGTCGAACTGGCCAACGGCTGTCTCTGCTGCACCGTCGCCGACGATTTCGTGCCCGCCCTCAAGAGCCTGCTCGACCGTCCCAACCCGCCCGAGCATATCGTGATCGAGACGTCGGGCCTCGCCCTGCCGAAGCCGCTGGTGAAGGCCTTCAACTGGCCGGAGATCGCCTCGCGCGTCACGGTCGACGGCGTCGTGGCCGTGGTCGATGGCGCGGCGGTGGCGGCCGGCCGGTTCGCCGACGATCCCGAAGCGGTGGCGCGCCAGCGCGCGGAAGATTCCTCGCTGGATCACGACAATCCCCTCGAGGAAGTGTTCGAGGACCAGATCCTCTGCGCCGACCTGATCCTGTTGAACAAGGCCGACCTGATGACGGATGCCGACCGGAAGTCGGTCGTCGGCGAGATCGGCAAGACCCTGCCGCGCGCCGTCGCGCTCGTGGAGACGCGCCACGGTCAGGTGCCGGTGAAGGTGCTGCTGGGCCTGGGCGCGGCGGCCGAAGCCGATCTCGCGGCGCGTCCCTCGCATCACGACCTCGAAGGCGAGCACGACCATGAGGATTTCGACACGTTCATCGTCGACCTGCCGGCCTACGCCTCGCCGCAGGCGCTGGTCGACCGCATGGTGAAGGCGGCCGAGGAACATGACGTGCTGCGCATGAAGGGCTTCGTCGAGATCGAGGGCAAGCCGATGCGCCTGCTGGTCCAGGGCGTCGGCGCGCGCATCCAGCACCAGTTCGACCGTCGCTGGCCCGACGGCGCGCCGCGGCGCGGCCGGCTGGTCGTGATCGGCCAGAAGGGCTTCGATCAGGCGGGGATCCGGGCGATCCTGCTGGGGTAGGCCGATGCACGTCCTGGCGACCCAGCTCGCGACACTCGACGAGGCCGACGCTGCCGTCGATCTCGCTCAGTCGCCGGGCGAGATCGTCGTGCTCTCCTTTTCCGACAGCGACCTCTCGGCGCTTGCGGCGGCGTGGCGGCAGGACGGCGATCTGCTGCCGACGCTGCGCCTGGCCAGCCTGAAGAAGCTGCGCCATCCGATGTCCGTCGATCTCTATGTCGAGCAGGTGATATCGCAGGCGCGGCTGGTGATCGTGCGCGGGCTGGGCGGTCTCGACTACTGGCGCTACGGCTTCGAGCGCATTGCCGATGCGGCGCGCGACAACGGCGTGCTGCTTGCCGCGCTGCCGGGCGACGACAGGCCCGATCCGCGGCTGGTCGCCGTCTCGACCCTGGCGCCCGACCGCCTCGAAAGGCTCGACGGCTACTTCCGGGCGGGCGGCGTGGCGAACCTGCGGCAGGCGCTGCGCTACGCCGCGAGCCTGCTGGGCCGGGATATTGCTTGGGCGCCGCCCGAGCCGGTCGGCCCCCTGACCGTCCTCGGTGAGATGGACGACGTGCGGCCCATGGCCCTCGTCGTGTTCTATCGCGCCAACCTGATGGCCGCCGACATCGCGCCGGTCACGGCGCTGATGCAGGCGCTCGACGCGCGCGGCCTGGCCCCCCTCGGCGTGGCCGTGAGCAGCTTGAAGGATCCAGCGGCGGCGACGCCGCTCGAAGCGCTTCTGCGCGAGTGCAGGCCCGCGATCGTCCTGAACACCACGGCCTTCTCCGCGATGCGCGACGACGATACGACGGTGCTCGACGGCGCCGGTGTGCCGGTGCTGCAGGTCGTGCTCTCGGGCAGCGCCCGCGAGGCCTGGGCGGATTCCCTGCGCGGACTGGCGCCCGCCGATCTTGCGATGAACGTGGTGCTGCCCGAACTCGACGGTCGGCTGCTGACCCGCGCCGTCTCGTTCAAGGCCGAGGCCGAGCCGGACGCGGCCCTCGAATTCGGCCGGGTGCATCACGAACCCGAACCCGATCGCATCGACTATGTGGCGCGGCTGGCGGCGGCCTGGGCGAAGCTCGGCGCCACGCCCGCGCAGGAACGCCGGCTCGTGCTGGTCCTGTCGGACTATCCCGCGCGCGGCGGACGGACCGGTTACGCGGTCGGCCTCGACACGCCGGCCAGCGTGGTCGAGATCCTGACGCTGCTGCGCGCCGAGGGCTATGACACGGGCGGTCGAGACTGGCAGGTTGCCGATGTTGAGAGGCTGCTGGCGGGCGACGCCGACTGGTTCGACATATCGCTCGATGGTTACAGGCGCTGGCTTTCCGGACTGCCGGACTCACTCCAGCGCGATCTTGCGGAGACGTGGGGGGAGGCATCCGAGGGGTTCCGCCTGCCTGTCCTGCGCTGCGGCAAGGTCATGGTGCTGCTGCAGCCCGATCGCGGCACGGTGCAGGACCGCAAGACAGGCTACCACGACATGAACTGCCCGCCGCGGCACGCCTATGTTGCGCTCTATGCCTGGCTGCGCGAGCAGGAGCGGATCGATGCGATGATCCATCTCGGCACGCACGGCACGCTCGAATGGCTGCCCGGCAAGGCGCTGGCGCTGTCGGCCGGCTGCTGGCCCGAGGCGGTGCTAGGGCCGCTGCCGGTGATCTATCCCTTCATCGTCAACAATCCGGGCGAGGCGGTGCAGGCCAAGCGCCGGCTGGGCGCGGTCACGATCGGCCATCTGACGCCACCGCTCAGCGCCGCCGGCCTGCACGGCGCGCTGGCCGAGATGGAAGGCATCATCGAGGAGTATGCCGCGGCCGATGGACTCGACAGCCGCCGCCTGCGCCATCTCGAAGAAGAGATCGTGGAGCGTGCCTGGAGCGGCGGGCTCGCGGCCGAATGCGGTCTGGTGAAAGACGAGCCCAGCCGCGAGGCGGTGGCCAAGCTCGACGCCCATCTCTGCGACATCAAGGAACTGAGCATCCGCGAGGGGCTGCATGTGTTCGGCATGCTGCCGGATGAGGCAAAGATCGCGCAGCTTGCGGCCACGATGGGCGGCGAAGATGCGCCGATCCGCCTGAGCGCCGTTCGCGAGCGCGCGGGCCTGCTGGCGGCACTCGCCGGTCGTCGCGTTGCACCCGGTCCCGCCGGTGCGCCGACGCGCGGCCGAGCCGATGTATTGCCGACGGGCCGCAACCTGACCTCGATCGATCCGCGCGCCATCCCGACCCGTACTGCGGCGGCCATCGGCGCGCGCGCCGCCGACGAGGTGGTGCGGCGCTATCTGCAGGACCATGGCGAGCCGCCGCGCGCGCTGGTGATCGATCTCTGGGCCTCGGCCTCGCTGCGCACCGGCGGCGACGACCTCGCGCAGGCGCTGGCCTATCTAGGCGTGAAGCCGGTCTGGGACACCGCGTCGAGCCGCGTCACCGGCATCGAGGTGATGCCGCTCGCCACGCTCGACCGGCCGCGCATCGACGTCACCTTGCGCATCTCGGGCCTGTTCCGCGACATCTTCGAGACGCAGATCGCGCTGTTCGACATGGCCGTGCGGCGCGTCGCCGAACACGACGAGCCCGACGAGGACAATCCGCTGGCGGCCGCCCGCCGTGCCAATGCCGATCTCGCGCGCGTGTTCGGCTCCGCGCCGGGCAGCTACGGTGCGCAGGCCGGCGACGTGGCGCTCGACGGCGACTGGAAGACGCGCGCCGATCTCGGCGAGGTCTATCTCGGTGCGGTGACCCATGCCTATGGCAGCGCGGAGCCGGTGCGTGCCGCTGGTGAAGGATTCCGCCAGCGCGTCTCGACGGCCGATCTGCTGGTCCATCCGCAGGACGATCGGGAGCGCGACGTGCTGGACGGCGACGGCGTCGCCGATTTTGCCGGCGGCTTCGCGGCGGCGGCGGCGCTGCTCGGCAACGATACCGAACTCTATCACCTCGACACCAGCGATACGTCGAAGCCCCGGGCGCGGCGCCTGGCGGAAGAAGTCGCCCGCATCGTGCGCGGCCGCCTCACCAATCCGCGCTGGATCCAGGGGATGCTGGGGCACCGTCACCGCGGCGTGGCGGAGATCGCCCAGTCGGTCGATGCGCTCTACGCCTTCGCGGCGACGGCGGAGGTCGTGCCCGGGCCGCTGTTCGACGCCACCCATGCCGCCTTGATCGCCGACGAGGCTGTCCTTGCCGCCATGACCGCGCACAATCCGGCCGCGGTCGCGGCGATGGTGGCGCGCCTCAAGGATGCACTGGATCGCGGTCTCTGGGTGACGCGGCGCAACGCGGTGGAGCGCGATTTGGCGCGCGCGATCGGGCTTGCGGAGCCAGCGCGGGCGGTTGATTAAGACCGGACCATGAGCATGGCCGCGGCGATCCTCAGGAAAGGCTGGTGCCCGGGCGCTCTGCGGCCAATGCAGAGCGGCGATGGGCTGATCGTGCGCGTGCGTCCGCGCGTGGGCCGTCTCAGCCTGGACGCGGCAGGTGCGCTGGCCGATCTCTCCGCGCGACTGGGCAACGGCCATATCGACCTCACGCGGCGGGCCAACCTGCAGATCCGTGGCCTGACCGAAGACCGGCTCGACGGGCTGCAAGCGGAACTCGACCGGCTCGGCCTGCTCGACGGCGATGCCGAGTCCGAAGCCGTGCGCAACGTGATGGTGACGCCCCTCATGGAGCGCGACTCGGACGTCCATCGGGTTGCCGTGCAACTCGAACGGCTCCTGGCCTCCGACCACCGCCTGCGGGCGCTGCCCGCGAAGTTCGGTGTTCTGGTCGATGGCGATGGAGCGGTTTCCATTGCCGGTGAGCGCGCCGATATCAGCCTCCGCGCGGTCGATGGCGGCTTCGCGTTGGGCCTGGATACGGATGATGGCACGCAATGGCTCGGCGCTTGCGCTGCCAGTGACGCCGCCGATCTCGTGCGCGTGGCGATGCTGACTGTTCTCGGTTGTCGTTCGCAGGGTCGCATGCGCAATCTGGGCAGCACTGGCTTCTCGATGGTGCGGTCGGTGATGATTCCGAAGTTGGCGCCCGTGCCGTCGTTCGATGCGTCGAGCCGGCACAGGCTCGGCCTGCTGGAAGGCGCGGTTGCCGTGGCGGCACCGTTCGGCCGGTTGGAGGCACGGCAGCTCCGGCAACTCGTCGCGCTGGCGACGGCAGCGGGGGTGCACGACCTGCATCTCTCTCCCTGGCGCGCGATCTACATGCGCGTGCGCGATGCGGAGGCCGGCCGGATCGTGCTCGACGGCGCGCGCACGATCGGATTGGTGACGGACGACAGCGATCCGCTCCTGCGCATCGAAGCCTGCCCAGGTGCACCGGACTGCGAGTCGAGCACCGTCGATGCACGCGGCGATGCGCTTCGTCTGGCTGCGTGGGACTTCAAGGGCAGCATCCATGTCTCGGGCTGCGAGAAGGGGTGCGCGCGATCCGCGCCATCGTCCCTCGTGCTGGTCGGCGATCACGGCCGCTATCGCGTGATCCACGACGGCACGACGCGGGACAGGGCGGAGCGGTGGGTCGAGTCGAGAGACATCGGCATGCTCTTGCCGGAGCGGGTCGATGGCTGAGCCACGCGACTACATCCGCGACGGGGCGGAGATCTATCGCCGTTCCTTCGCGATCATCCGTGCCGAAGCCGATCTCGGGCGCTTCGATCCGGTCGAGGAGAGGGTGGCGGTGCGGATAATCCACGCCTGCGGCATGCCCGAGGTCGCGCGCGATATCGAAATGTCCCCGGGCTTCGCGCAAGCGGCGCGACAGGCCTTGAAGGAGGGTGCGCCGATCCTGTGCGACGCGAAGATGGTGGCCAACGGCGTCACGCGCGCGCGTCTGCCGGCAGCGAACGACGTCGTCTGCACGCTGGACGATCCGTCGGTGCCGGCTCTGGCGAGTAAGCTCGGCAATACGCGTTCGGCCGCGGCGATGGAGCTGTGGCGCGACCGGATGGGCGGTGCCGTGGTGGCCATCGGCAATGCGCCGACCGCCTTGTTCCGCCTGCTCGAAATGCTCGACGAGGGTGCGCCTGCGCCGGCAGCGGTGATCGGCGTGCCGGTCGGCTTCGTCGGCGCGCTCGAATCCAAGGAGGCGCTGGCGGCCGACGGGCGCGTGCCGTTCCTGGTCGTGCGCGGCCGGCGCGGCGGCAGCGCGATGACGGCCGCGGCGATCAACGCGCTGGCCAGCGACATCGAATGACCAGTCTCGACGCGATCGCAGGGACGGCCGAGCGCGGCACGCTTTACGGCATCGGCGTCGGTCCGGGCGACGTGCGCTACCTCACTTTGCGCGCGGCCGGGCTGGTCCGCTCGGTCGACGTGGTCGCCTTCTTCGCCAAGCGCGGTCTTCTCGGCAATGCGCGACGTATCGTGACGCCGCTGATGGCCCCGCAGCGCGCCGAGCTACGGCTGGAATATCCCGTGACCGACGAGATCCCGGCGGAACATCCCGACTATCAGAGCCAGATCGCGGATTTTTATGCAGAAGCATCGACATCCCTGTCGACGCTGCTGAAGGAAGGGAAGTCGGTGGGCCTTCTCGCGGAGGGCGATCCGTTCTTCTACGGATCCTTCATGCACATGTGGCGGCGTCTGGCCGAGGCCTTCCCGGTCGAGGTCGTGCCCGGCGTCACCGGCATGTCGGGCTGCTGGACGCGCGCCAACCTGCCGATCACCTGGGGCAACGACACGCTTTCGGTCCTGCCGGGAACGCTGGCCGAGGGACAGCTGGTCGACCGGCTGCGCAACACCGATGCGGCGGTGATCATGAAGCTCGGCCGCAATCTCGGTAAGGTGCGCCGCGCCGTCGAGGCGGCGGGCCTGCTGTCGCGCGCGGTCTATGTCGAGCGCGGGACCATGCGGGACGAGCGCATCGTGCCGCTGGCCGAGTGCGGCGAGCCGGCCGGCGCCTATTTCGCGATGGTCCTGATCGCAGGGCAGGGGCGGCAGTTGTGAGGGGTTCGCTGACCGTGGTCGGAACGGGGCCCGGCAAGGCCGATCTGATGACGCCTGCCACGCGCGCGGCGCTGGATCGTGCATCGGATCTGGTGGGCTATGGCCCCTACCTCGATCGCATTCCACCGGGGCGCCCGGATCAGCGGCGCCATGCCTCGGACAATCGCGTCGAACTCGATCGTGCACGCCATGCTCTGTCGCTTGCCGCGGCCGGGCATCAGGTCGCCGTGGTGTCGGGCGGCGATCCTGGTGTATTCGGCATGGCCTCGGCGGTGTTCGAGGCCGTGGAGTCGGGCGATCCGGTTTGGCGAACGCTCGACATCAGGGTCGAGCCCGGCGTGACGGCGATGCTGGCGGCGGCCGCGGAAGTGGGCGCGCCTCTGGGCGGCGATTTCTGCGCGATCTCGCTCTCCGACAATCTCAAGGACTGGTCGACCATCGAGCGGCGTCTGAAAGCGGCGGCCGAGGCCGACTTCGTGATCGCGCTCTACAATCCGGCGTCGAAAGCGCGATCGCACCAGCTCGGCACGGCGTTCGACCTGCTGCGGCAGGTCAAAGCGGGCGCGACGCCCGTCCTGTTCGTGCGCGCCGCGGGAACGGCAGAGACGAAAGTGGTCGCGGCAACGCTGGCGACGGCCGACGCGTCCGTGGCCGACATGCGCACTTTGGTCATCGTCGGCGCCAGCACGACCCGCACGGTCGGCCGCTGGACCTACACGCCGCGCAGCGAGCGCCGCACATGATCGAGCCAGGCAACCGCGTCTTCGGGCGTCTCCGTGACGTGGCCGGCCGGCTTGTGCGGACGCGCGATCATGATGACCGGCACGCCGAGCGCGCGGGCTGCGGCGATCTTGGCGTAGGTCGCATCGCCGCCGGCGTTCTTCGACACGACGACGTCGATCCCTTGGTCGCGCAGCAGCGCGGTCTCCGTTGCGAGATCGAACGGACCGCGCGCCTGCACGAGAGAGAGGTTGGCCGGCAGCGCATCGTCGCCGGGCGCATCGATGATGCGGGCGAGATAGTGGTGCTGTGGCGCGGCGGCGAAGACCGGCAGTTCCTGCCTGCCGATCGTCAGGAATACACGCCGTGGATCGCGACCGATGGCGTCGGCCGCGGCTCGCGTATCCACGGCTTCGATCCAGTCGTCTCCGGCCTGTCGCGTCCAGGGCGCGCGCACCAGCGAAGCCAGCGGGATCGCCGCCCGGGCGCAGGCTGCCACGGCGTGGGCCGACATCTGGTCGGCATAGGGATGGGTCGCATCGACGACGGCCACGATCTTCTCGTCGCGCAGATGGCGCACGAGTCCCTCGATTCCGCCGAAGCCGCCGATGCGCGTGGGCAAGGCTTGCGGCGCCGGTTGTGCGGTGCGGCCGGCCAGAGACAGGTTCGCCTCGAAGCGCGCGTCGTTCGCGAGCAGGCGGGCAAGGCAAGAGGCTTCGGTGGTGCCGCCGAGGATGAGAACGCGCATGTCGGGGCCGGGCGATGACGAGCGGGGACGCAACCTGCCCGGCCACGCGGTGGCTGTCCATCGTCGGCCTGGGTGAGGATGGGATCGACGGTCTGTCTTCCGTGGCGCGCCAACTCGTGTCGTCGGCAGAGCTGGTGGTCGGTGGCAAGCGCCACCTGGAACTCGCGGATGGTCTGATCCGTGGCCGGTCTCTCGCCTGGCCCAGCCCGATTGCCGGCGCAATGAGTGACATTCTGGCGATGCGCGGCCGGCCAGTCGTCGTGCTGGCGAGCGGGGATCCGTTTCACTACGGGGTCGGCGACATGCTTCTCCGTTCCGTCCCAGCCGACGAGACGATCTGCCTGCCGCAACTCTCGTCGTTCAGTCTCGCCGCCTCGCGATTGGGCTGGTCGTTGCAGGACGTCGCATTAGTCAGCCTGCACGGCCGCGCGCTGGAAGGCATCGTGCGCCATCTCCAGCCCGGCGCGCGCATTCTCGCTTTGTCATGGGATGGCGAAACGCCCTCTCGTCTTGCCCGGTTGCTGACGGCGCGCGGCATGGGCGCCTCGATGCTCACGGTGCTGGAGTCGCTGGGTGGTCCATGCGAGCGCATCCGTTCCACGGCAGCGCAGTCCTTCGGCCTCACGGATGTCGCGGCCCTCAACATCATCGCGCTCCAGGTCGCAGCCGCGGCCGATGCGAAGATCGTGACGCTGGCACCGGGACTCGACGATGCGCTGTTCGAGCACGACGGCCAGTTGACCAAGCGCGATATCCGGGCCGTGACGCTCTCTTCACTGGCGCCACGGCAGGGTGAACTTCTGTGGGATGTCGGACTGGGCGCGGGATCGATCGCCATCGAATGGATGCTGCGTCATCCCTCGCTGCGCGCCATCGGGATCGAAGAAGATGTGGTGCGGGCGGCACGGGCGGCGCACAACGCCGCGATGCTCGGCACGCCAGATCTGCAGATCGTGCAGAAAGCGGCACCGGCGGCCTTTGAGGGATTGCCGGCGCCTGACGCGATCTTCGTCGGCGGCGGCCTGCCCGATCCCGGCCTGCTCGACGCGGCCTGGAATGCGCTGAAGCCCGGTGGGCGCATCGTTGCCAACGCCGTGTCGCTGCAGTCGGAGGCTCGCTTGATCGACTGCTTCCAGCAACACGGTGGCGAGATCACGCGGCTGCAGGTCGCGAAGGCGGGCCGTGCCGGCACCGGCGGTGTCTTCGTCTGGCGCCACGCCGCGCCGGTCACCCAATGGCGGGCGAGGAAGCCATGATCGTCGCGGGCGTGGGCTGCCGGCGCGAGACGTCGGCCGACGAACTCGAGCGTGTGGTGCGCATGGCGCTCGGCATGTTCGACCTTCCCGTGGAGCGCCTCGATGCCATCGCGACGGAATCGGAGAAGGCGACCGATCCGGCCTTTGCCGAGGCAGCGCGGCGACTTTCGGTGAGGCTGGTCGCCTGCACGGTCGACGATCTCGATCGTGTCGCGGGACGCGTGCTCACGCCGTCGAAGCTGGTGCTGAAGGCCAAGGGACTGCCGTCGATCGCCGAGGCGTCGGCGCTGGTGGTGGCGGGTCGCGAAGGCCGGTTGCTGGGCACGCGCGTGGCAACCGAGCGCGCGACCTGCGCCATCGCCATCGGAGAGGGACGATGACCATCCATTTCATTGGCGCCGGCCCGGGCGCGCCGGACCTGATCACCGTGCGCGGGCGCGACCTGATCGGTCGCTGCGCGGTCTGCCTCTATGCAGGCTCGCTGGTGCCGAAGGCGCTGCTCGACCATTGCCCGCCGGGCGCCCGCATCGTCGATACCGCGCCGCTGTCGCTCGACGAGATCGTGGCGGAATGCCGCCGCGCGACCGACGAAGGGCAGGATGTGGCGCGGCTTCATTCCGGCGACCTGTCGGTCTGGAGCGCGCTCGGCGAGCAGCTTCGCCGCCTCGACTCGGAAGGAATTCCCTACACGGTGACGCCGGGCGTTCCCTCGTTCGCGGCCGCGGCAGCCGCGTTGGGACAGGAACTCACGCTGCCGGAGGTGGCGCAGACCGTCGTGCTCACGCGGACCTCGGGCCGAGCCTCGGCGATGCCGGAAGGCGAGAAGCTTGCCGCCTATGCCGCGACCGGTGCGACGCTCGTGCTGCATCTCTCGATCCACGTGCTCGACGGGATCGTGGCAGAGCTGATGCCGTACTACGGCGACGCCTGTCCCGTCGCCGTCGTCTATCGCGCGACCTGGCCCGACGAGCGCGTGATCCGCGCCACGCTCGGAACGATCGCGGATGAAGTGGCGAAGGCGCCGATCGAGCGCACGGCATTGATCCTCGTAGGCAAGGTTCTAGGCGCACGCAATTTTCGGAACAGCGCGCTTTACGACGCCGCCTATCAGAGGCGCTTCCGGGGTCGTGGCGCGTGACGCTGGAGGGCTTCCCCGACCTGCCGGAATTCCCACCGGGAGAAGTGTGGCTGGCGGGAGCCGGTCCCGGCGATCCGCGGCTCCTCACGGTGCTGGCGCTGCATGCCGTGACGGTCGCCGACGATATCGTGCACGACGCCCTGGTCGATCCGCGCGTGCTGCGTCTGGCTCGCAAGGACGCGGAGCTGCTGCCGGCGGGCAAGCGCGGCGGCAGGCCGTCACCCAAGCAGGGCGAGATCAACGCGCTGCTGATCGACCGCGCGCGTGCCGGACGACGCGTGCTGCGGCTGAAGGGCGGCGATCCCTTCGTGTTCGGGCGCGGCTGGGAGGAAGTGACGGCGCTTTGCGAGGCAGGTTTGCGCTTTCGAATCATCCCGGGCCTGACGGCAGGGCTTGCCGGCGCCGCTCTTGTCGGCATTCCCGCGACATCGCGCGACACCAACCACGCCGTCGTGCTGGCGGCGGGCCATCGCGCCGAGGGCCAGTCGACCGCCGATTGGGAGGCCCTGGGCCGGCTCGGCCAGCCGCTCATTCTCTACATGCCGATGGCGCAACTCGAGGAGATCGTGGCGGCGCTGCAGCGGGGCGGGCTTGCAGCCGAAACGCCCGCGACGCTGATCCAGTCGGCGACCGTCGATGGCGAGCGTGTCGTCGAAAGCCGCCTCGATGCGCTGGCGGCGGACGCGCAGCTTCACGGCATCGGCTCGCCCTGCATAGCCGTCATCGGAAAGATTGCCGCGCTTCGCAAGGACGTGCTCGCGTCGATGGTCGGCTGGCCATGAGCAAGGGACCGCGTGGCCTCATCGTCACGGCGGCGCGCTCGGGTGCCGGCAAGACCACGATCGCCTCGGGCCTGATCCGTGCGCTGGCACGACGCGGCCGCACGGTGCAGCCCTTCAAGTGCGGCCCGGATTACATCGATCCGGCCTTCCACACGGCGGCGACCGGCCGGGCGAGCTTCAACCTCGATACCTGGGCGATGTCGCCGGGGACGCTCGCCGGACTCGTGGCGCGGCACGGCGCTTCGGCCGACCTGGTCGTTGTCGAAGGCGTGATGGGCCTGTTCGACGGTGTGGCCGAGCCGGGACAGACGGCACGCGGTGCGACGGCCGACCTTGCGGCGCTGACGGGCTGGCCCGTGGCGCTGGTACTGGACGTGTCGGGCCAGGCCGAGACAGCAGCGGCCATCGCGAGCGGACTCGCGCGCTATCGCGACGATGTCGAGGTCGCCGGCGTCATCCTCAATCGCGCCGCGAGCGCGCGTCATGTCGGCATGATCGCGCCGGGTCTAGAACGGGCGGGTCTGAAACTGTTTGGCGCGCTGCCATCGAACGCTGGTTTTTCGCTGCCCGAGAGACATCTCGGCCTCGTGCAGGCGGTCGAGCTGCCCGACATCGTGCGCCGTCTCGACATGCTCGCCGATACGGTCGAGGCGTCGCTCGATCTCGATGCCATCGAAGCGAGCGCCCGGACGGCCCGAGCGGGCTCGACCGAGGCCGCGCGGGGCCTGCCGCCGCCCGGCCAGCGCATCGCGCTGGCGCAGGACCGCGCTTTCTCCTTCATGTATCCGCATCTGCTGGAAGGCTGGCGCAGGGCGGGCGCGGAAATCCTGCCGTTCTCGCCGCTCGCCGACGAAGCGCCCGACGCTGCGGCGGATGCGGTCTGGTTGCCCGGCGGCTATCCCGAGCTGCATGCAGGAACGCTGGCCGCGGCCGGCCGTTTTGCTGCCGGCGTGAGGGCGCTGGCGGCGCAGTCGGTGCCTGTTCACGGGGAGTGCGGCGGCTACATGGTGCTGGGACAGGGACTTGTCGATGCAGGCGGAACGAGACACGCGATGCTCGGGCTTCTGGGCGTCGAAACCTCGTTCGCCAGGCGTCGTCTGCATCTCGGCTATCGTCGCGCCCGTCTCGTGACCAACGGCATCCTGGGCGCCCGGGGCGACGAGGTAGCCGGTCATGAATTCCATTACGCCAGCATCCTGTCGACAGGCGATGCACCGCTGGTCGATTGCCGCGATGCGACCGGCGCGGCGGTGCCAGAAGCGGGTGCGCAACGCGGCTCGGTGAGCGGCACTTTCTTTCATGCAATCGATCGGTGGAGTTGATGACGCATCCCGATTTCGACGCGGCCTTCCGGGCCGAGTTTCGCCAGCTCGTCCTGTGGCGGCGCGACGTGCGGCGGTTTCGCACCGATCCCGTGGCGCGCGAGCGTATCGATGCGCTGCTTGAGGTCGCGAGCCACGCCCCGTCGGTCGGCCTCAGCCAGCCGTGGCGGTTCGTGCATGTCGAATCGCCCGAGCGCCGGCGCGCCGTGGTCGAGAGCTTCACGCAGGCGAACGAGAAGGCCCTGGCGGGTTACGGCGGCGAGAAGCACGCGATCTATGCCGGGCTGAAGCTCGCCGGCCTCAAGGAAGCGCCGGTCCATCTCGCGGTCTTTTCCGACGGCGGCACCCATACCGGCAGCGGGCTGGGACAACAGACCATGCCCGAGACGCTGCACTATTCCGTGGTCGCCGCGATCCAGACCCTGTGGCTGGCGGCGCGCG
>LSKJ01000018.1 GCA_001557035.1 Rhodospirillaceae bacterium CCH5-H10
GAGTGTTCACCATGTCTCCGAACAGCCGTTCACCATGTCTCCGGTCCGTACACATTTGAATGGGGAGGAAGGAGGTTCCGCTCACCGATTGTCCATCTTGAGGGCGGCGATGAAGGCCGATTGCGGGATCTCGACCTCGCCGATCTGCCGCATGCGCTTCTTGCCCTTCTTCTGCTTCTCCAGGAGCTTCTTTTTGCGGCTGATGTCGCCGCCGTAGCACTTGGCCAGCACGTCCTTGCGCATCGGGCTGATCGTCTCGCGGGCGATCACGCGGCCCCCGATCGCGGCCTGGATGGCGATCTTGAACAGCTGGCGCGGGATCAGGTCCTTCAGCCGCTCGCAGAGCTGGCGGCCGCGGCTTTCGGCGGCGTTCTTGTGCACGATCATCGACAGCGCATCGACCGGCTCGGCGTTCACCAGGATGGCGAGCTTCACCAGCTCGCTCTCCTCGTAGCCGTCCATCTCGTAGTCGAAGCTGGCATAGCCGCGCGTCATCGACTTCAGCCGGTCGTAGAAGTCGAACACGACCTCGTTCAGCGGCAGGCGATAGACCGCCATGGCGCGCGTGCCGGCATAGGTGAGCTCGATCTGCTGGCCGCGGCGCTCCTGGCAGAGCGTCAGCACCGACCCGAGATGCTCGTCGGGCGTGATGATCGTGGCCTTGATCCACGGCTCCTGCATCGTCTCGATCTTCATCGGATCGGGATAGTCCGCGGGATTGTGCAGTTCCATCGACGTGCCGTCGACCATCGCGACCTTGTAGACGACCGAGGGGGCCGTCGTGACGAGGTCGAGGTTGAACTCGCGCTCCAGCCGCTCCTGCACGATCTCCAGATGCAGGAGGCCCAGGAAGCCGCAGCGGAAACCGAAGCCGAGCGCGGCACTCGTCTCGGCCTCGAAATGGAACGAGGAGTCGTTGAGGCGCAGCTTGGCCAGCGATTCGCGCAGCGTCTCGAATTCGGCGGCGTCGGCGGGGAACAGGCCGCAGAACACCACCGGCACGCTGGGCTTGAAGCCCGAGAGCATCTCCGAGGCGGGCTTGCGGTCGTCGGTGATCGTGTCGCCGACCTTGCAGTCCGCGATGGTCTTGATGCCGGCGATGATGAAGCCGATCTCGCCCGGGCCCAGCTCGGCGACGTCCGTCGCCTTCGGCGCGAAGATGCCGACCTTGTCGAGGTCATAGGCCGCGGCGGCCGCCATCATGCGGATCTTCATGCCCTTGCGCAGCACGCCGTCCTGCACGCGCACCAGAGTCACGACGCCGAGATACGGATCGTACCAGCTGTCGACCAGCAGGGCCTTCAGCGGCGCATTGCGGTCACCCTTGGGCGGCGGCAGGCGCTTGACCATCGCTTCGAGCAGGTCGTCGATGCCGATACCGGTCTTGGCCGAGACCTTTACCGCCTCCGACGTGTCGATGCCGACCACGTCCTCGATCTCGCGGCAGACCCGCTCGGGCTCGGCCGAGGGCAGGTCGATCTTGTTCAGGACCGGGATGATCTCGTGGTTGGCGTCGATCGCGTGATAGGCGTTGGCCAGCGTCTGCGCCTCGACGCCCTGGCTGGCGTCGACCACCAGCAGCGAGCCCTCGCAGGCGGCCAGCGAGCGGCTCACCTCGTAGGCGAAGTCGACATGGCCCGGCGTGTCCATCAGGTTCAGCACGTAGGTCTGGCCGTCCTGTGCCTTGTAGTTGAGCCGCACGGTCTGCGCCTTGATGGTAATGCCGCGCTCGCGTTCGATGTCCATCGAATCGAGCATCTGGTCGTGGAACTCGCGCTCCGTCACCGCCCCGCAGGCCAGCAGCAGCCGGTCGGCCAGCGTGCTCTTGCCGTGGTCGATGTGAGCGATGATCGAGAAATTGCGGATCAGCGACAGGTCGGTCATTTCACCTTGGGCCCAACTCAACTTTCCTTGTCATCCTGAGCGCAGCGAAGGATCTCACGCCAGCCCCAAAGTTTGGCCGCGGGGCGGGCGCCAGGTCCTTCGCTGCGCTCAGGACGACAGGAGTTCTATCCACGCAGCACGGCGCCGGTGACTTTCGTCACCTGCGCCACGATCTTGTTGCAGACGGCCTCGATCTCGGCGTCGGTCAGCGTCCGTTCCATCGGCTGCAAGGTCACCGCGATGGCCAGCGACTTCTGGCCCTCGGGGACGCCCTTGCCGGCATAGACGTCGAACACGCGAGCGGCCGTGATCAGCGCCTTGTCGGCGTTGCGCGCGGCGCGCACCAGTTTGTCGGCTTCGACCGCGGCATCGACCAGGAAGGCGAAGTCGCGTTCGACCGGCTGGAATGGCGAGAGGACCAGCTTCGGCCGCGCCTTGGTGGCCTTCGCCTTGGGCAGCGGCGGCGCATCGAGGAAGACCTCGAAGGCGGTCACCGGACCCTTGAGGTCGGCTTCGGCGACGATCTCGGGATGCAGCTCGCCGAAATAGGCCATCACGCGGTCGCCGAGCTTGAGCGCGCCGGAACGGCCGGGATGGTACCAGTCCGGCGCCGTGCCGCCATAGGCGGCGATCGTGTCGGGCGCGCCGATCGCGGCCAGCACCGCCAGCGCATCGGCCTTGGCGTCGAAGGCGTCGACGGTACGCGCCGGGCCCGCCCAGTTGCGCGGCACCGCGGCGTGATGGCGGATGCCGGACGCGACCATGCGCTGGCCCTGCGGCGTCGCATCCTTGTACTGCGGACCGACCTCGAACAGTGCCGGGTCGGCAAGGCCGCGCGCCTCGTTGCGCGACGCCGCGTCGATCAGGTTCGGCAGGATCGAGGGCCGCATCGTGTCGAGCGTCGCGTCGATCGAGTTCAGGAGCTGCAGATCGGGCTGGCCGCCGCCGAAGCGCTCGGCCTTGCGGCGCGGCAGGAACGACCACGTGACCGCCTCGTTCAGGCCGCGCGCGGCCAGCGCCCGGCGGGCCTGCGGCACGCGCCGCTGCATGGCATCGCGCACCGGCTTCGACGTCGTCGACAGGCGCGGCAGCGACGTGGTGGGAATGCGGTCGAAGCCGAACACGCGCGTCACTTCCTCGACGAGGTCCGCCTCACCCACGATGTCGGGACGCCACGACGGTACGGCGGCGGTCCACGGGCCGCTGCCGCTCACCTCGAAGCCGAGCTTCTTCAGGATCGAGGCGGTGTCGGCGTCGGGCACGTCGATGCCGGTCAGCGTCTTCACGCGATCGGCGCGCAGGTCGTAGGTTCGCTGCCACGCCGGCATCACGCCGCTCGACACGATCTCGCTGCATTCGCCGCCGCACAGTTCGAGGATCAGGCGCGTCGCCACCTCGGCGCCCCACCAGCAGGACTCGGGATCGATGCCGCGCTCGTTGCGGTAGCGCGCGTCCGACAGGATGCCGAGCTTGCGGCCCGACGCGGCGATGCCGATCGGCTGGAAGTAGGCGGCCTCGAGGAATACTTCGGTGGTCTCGGGCTGAACGCCGGTTTCCTCGCCGCCCATGATGCCGCCGATGCCGTGCACGGCCTTGTCGTCGGCGATCACCGACACCGCGGGATCGAGCGTGTAGGTGCGGCCGTCGAGCGCCAGCGTCTGCTCGCCCTCGCGCGCCTGGCGCATGACGAGGTCGCCCGACAGCTTGGCGGCATCATAGACGTGCAGCGGCCGGTTGAGGTCGAAGGTCACGAGGTTGGTGATGTCGACCAGGGTCGAGATCGGGCGCAGTCCGATCGCCTTCAGGCGGCGCTGCAGCCAGTCGGGCGAGGGGCCGTTCTTCACGCCGCGGAAATGGCGACCGACCACGATCGGGCAGGGGCTGTCGGGCTTCGCCTCGTAGCCATGCGTCCACTTCACCGGGCTCTGGTAGCTGCCCTTGATCGCGTCCGCCTTCACCGGCTTCAGGGTGCCGAGGCCGGCGGCGGCGAGGTCGCGCGCAATGCCGTGCACACCGAGGCAATCGCCGCGGTTGGGCGTCACCTTGATCTCGATCACCGCATCGTCGAGGCCGAGCGCCTGGGCGGCCGGCTGGCCGGTCACGGTCTCGGCCGGCAGGTCGATGATGCCGCTATGGTCGTCGCCCAGCTGCAGCTCGCGCGAGGAGCAGAGCATGCCGTTCGACTCTTCGCCGCGGATCTTGCCGACCTTGAGATGGAGGTCGGTGCCGGGAATGTAACTGCCCGGCGGGGCGAAGATGCCCTTCATGCCGGTGCGCGCGTTGGGCGCGCCGCAGACCACCTGGACGATGCCGTTGCCGGTGTCGACCTTGCAGACGCGCAGCCGGTCGGCGTTGGGATGCTGCACCGCCTCGACCACATAGCCGACGACGAAGCCCTTCAGCGCCTCTGCCGGATCGGTGATGCCCTCGACCTCGAGGCCGAGCATGGTCAGCGCGTCGCGCACCTCGGTGAGCGTCGCGGTGGTGTCGAGATGCTCCTTGAGCCAGGACAGCGTGAACTTCATTTCACGGCCTCCAGAGCCGAGAAGCCGTAGTGGCGCAGCCAGCGCAGGTCGGCGTCGAAGAAGGCGCGCAGGTCGGGGATGCCGTACTTCAGCATGGCGATGCGATCGATGCCCATGCCGAAGGCGAAGCCCTGGTAGATCGCGGGATCGAGGCCGCAATTGGCGATGACGTTGGGATGGACCATGCCCGAGCCCAGGATCTCCAGCCACGAATCGCCGGCGCCGATCTTGAGTTCGCCGTCCTTCCACGAGCAGCCGATGTCGACCTCGGCCGACGGTTCGGTGAAGGGGAAGTAAGAGGGGCGGAAGCGCAGCGGCAGGTCGTCGACCTCGAAGAAGGCGCGGCAGAAATCGACCAGGCAGCCCTTGAGATGGCCCATGTGGGTCGTGCGGTCGATCACCAGCCCCTCGACCTGGTGGAACATCGGCGTGTGCGTGGCGTCGCTGTCGATGCGGAAGGTGCGGCCGGGCACGATGATGCGCAGCGAGCCGCCGTCGGCCAGCCGCTTCTGCACGTCCTTGTTCAGCATCGTGCGCGCCTGCACCGGAGACGTATGCGTGCGCAGCACCATCGGCGTGCCGTCGGCGCGCGGCGGCAGGTAGAACGTGTCCTGCATCTGGCGCGCGGGATGATCCGGCGGGATGTTGAGGGCGGTGAAGTTGTGCCAGTCGTCCTCGATGTCCGGACCGTCGGCCCAGGTGAAGCCCATCTCGCCGAAGATCGCGCCGACCTCGTCCATCACCTGGCCGATCGGATGCAGTGAGCCTTCCGCGACGGGACGCGCCGGCAGGGTGACGTCGATCTTTTCGGAAGCGAGCCTGGCTTCCAGCGCCGAGGCGCTGAGCGAGCCCTTGCGGGCCTCGAGCGCGGCCTCGATCTCGCCCTTGAGCTGGTTCACGCGGGCGCCGAATTCCTTGCGCTGCTCGGGCGCGAGGCCGCCCAGCGTCTTCATCAGGCCGGTGACGCTGCCCTTCTTGCCGAGCACGGCCACGCGGGCGGCCTCCAGCGCGCCGAGATCGGCGGCGGCCTGCACGGCGTCGAGCGCCTCGCTGCGAATCGTCGAAAGATCGTCCATCTTTCCCACTCTCGAAACCGAACACGAAAAAAGGGAGCCTGTGGTCCAGGCTCCCTCTTTGCGATCTCTGCCAGCCGCGCGTTACGCGCGGAAGACGTTACTTGAGGGCGGCCTGGGCCTGATCGACCAAAGCCTTGAACGCCGCAGGCTCCCGGGTGGCGAGATCGGCCATGACCTTGCGGTCCATCTCGATCCCGGCCTTGATGATCCCGTTCATGAACTGCGAGTAGGTCATGCCATGCTCGCGGGTCGCAGCGTTGATGCGCTGGATCCAGAGGCCACGGAACGCGCGCTTCTTGTTGCGGCGGTCGCGGTAGGCATACTGAAGGCCCTTTTCGACCTTCTCGATGCCGACGCGGAACGCTGCCTTGGCGCGGCCGCGATAGCCCTTGGCGAGCTTGAGAACCTTCTTGTGACGAGCGTGTGCAGCCACGCCCCGCTTTACGCGTGCCATGGTCTACCTCTCGTACGGGAAGAAGTTGCGCTTCAGGATGCGGGTATCCGGCTCGGACACGATGGCCATGCCGGTCGCCTGGCGGAGGAAGCGGTTGCCGCGCTTGCTCATGCCGTGGCGCTTGCCCACCACTCCATGCTTCGCTTTGCCCGAGGCCGTGAAGCGGAATCGCTTCTTGGCCGCGCTCTTGGTCTTCATCTTGGGCATTTTTGTTCCTTTTCAAAGGGTTAGCGCTTGCGCGCCGGTCCCGGCCCCCTGTGTGAACAGACGGCCGAAAAGTCCTTACGAAGCAGCCGAGGCAATGCCCTTATTGGCCAAGCCGCTTGAAGGAACGCGGCTTATACAGAGGCGGCCCGGTCCGTGCAAGCACGCCGGGATCGGGCAGAATGCCCATTTGGCGGGGGATTTTCGCATGAAACTGGCAGGCAAGGTGGCCCTGGTGACCGGGGCGCAGCAGGGCATCGGGGCGGCCATCGCGCGGGCGCTGGCGGGCGAGGGTGCCAACGTGGCGGTGAGCTGGCTCGACGACCGGCCGGCGGCCGAGGCGGTGGCGCGGGACATCGCCCAGGTCGGCCGGCAGGCCTATCTCCTCAAGGCCGACGTCTCGAAGGTGCCGGAGATCGACGCGATGGTCGCCGAGACCGTGAAGGTGCTGGGGGCGCCCGACATCCTGGTGAACAATGCCGGCGTCTATCCGCGCGTGCCGCTGCTCGAGATGCGCGAGAGCGACTGGGACTACCTGATGGACATCAACCTGAAGGCCGGCTGCTTCGCCACCATCGCCGTCGCCCGGGCCCTGATCGCCGCAGGCCGGACCGGCGGCTCGATCATCAACCTGTCCTCGCAGTCGGTGCGCGGCGCGGTCCGCGGCGTGCACTACAGCGCCAGCAAGGGCGGCGTGGTCTCGATGACGCGGGCGATGGCACTCGAACTGGCGCCGTACGGCATCCGCGTCAACGCCATCGCGCCCGGCACCACCGACACCGCCCAGCCGCGCTACGGCAACACCGACGCCGAACTGGTCGAGATGGCGCGCGCCAACATCCCGCTGGGCGGCAAGCTGCTGACGCCGGAGCAGATCGCGCGCACGGCGGTCTTCCTGGCTTCGGCCGATTCCGATGCCACCACGGGACAGGTGCTGCACGTCAACGGCGGGGCGTACATGCCCTAACCGCAACGTTCGGCCTGTCGACGCGTTGACCGGACGGCGAAAGCTGCAACCGCCAGGGGCCGGGCACGATGAAGACTATGGGTTTGGTGTTCCTGGCCTTGCTGGCGGCCTCTGCCGCGCAGGCGCAAAGCCCGTCCCCCTCCCAATCCCTGGGGCCGCTGCCGGCGAACCCGTCGTCGATCCGGCTCGATCCGCCCCTCGCGCCACCGGCCAACGCGGTGGCGGCGGCCACGCCGCTGACCGGCCTTTCCAGCTCCGAGAAGGTCCGCGAGAATTCGGCGGCTCAGTATCTGTTGATGAAGACCGTTGTCGCCAAGTCGATCGGCGTGCTGAAGACGCGCGCCCTGCCGGTCGAGGCAGGGGGATACAATCTCCTGAAGTACTGCTGGACGCCCTACAACGTGCTGGGCGAGTGGGGCGAGAGTTCGGGCCAGACCGGCGAGATGGCGGTGCGGGCGCTGGAGACACTGTCCTGGGCGCGTGACCTTGCCCGGGCGGGTTACCCCGAAGCGCCGGTCGCCGACGCGATCGGGCGCTACGAGGCGGCGCTGGTCGCCGCCAACTTCACCGATGCCGCGCGGGTGCGAGCGCTGGACGCGCTGCGGGCCGAGCTCGAAGCGTTGCAGCGGCTCACGCCGGGCTCTTCGGAGATCTTGGCGCGTCCGCGCTGCAGCCAGCAGCCGGCGTCCTTCGCCCTGAACTTGGCGACCGCGCCGGAGGGCGGCCGGCCGCGCTTCATTCCCTACGTGCTGCACCAGTTCTGCCTGGCGCAGCAACTCGATCCCGCCGATGCGGTACGGTGCGATTACTGGAAATCCGCGAGGCCCGAGACCCCGATGTCGTTCGCGGGCGAGACGGTCTACAGCGTGACCTGGCCCGAGAATGTCGTGACCACGGGGCGCTTCAACCCGGACGAGCAGCGCAGCGCGGGAACGGTTACGCTACGGCAGCGGCCCCAGAAGAAGTAGGGGCCGCCCGCTCGCCGCTTACATCGCTGGCGTCACTTGGGCGCCAGCACCATGATCATCTGCCGGCCTTCCATGCGCGGCATCGATTCGATCTTGGTCTGCTCGTCCATCTCGGTGCGCACGCGGTTCAACACCTCCATGCCGAGGTTGGCGTGAACCATCTCGCGGCCGCGGAAGCGCAGGGTGACCTTCACCTTGTCGCCTTCCTCGATGAACCGCTTCATCGCGCGCATCTTCACTTCGTAATCGTGGTCGTCGATGTTCGGGCGCATCTTGATCTCTTTGACCTCGATGACCTTCTGGTGCTTGCGCGCTTCGTGGGCCTTCTTCTGGGCCTCATACTTGTACTTGCCGTAGTCGGAAATCTTGGCGACCGGCGGTACTGCGTTGGGCGAGATTTCGATCAGGTCGAGGTTGGCCTCTTCGGCCATCTCGATGGCTTCGCGCGTGCTCAGCACGCCGACCATTTCGCCGTTCTCGTCGATCAGACGGACCTGGGCCGCCCGGATCTCGCCGTTGACGCGCGGACCCTCACGGGTGGGCGCAGTCTGTTGTGCAGGTCGTGCTATGTCGTTCTCCTGTCTTGAAGCCCCGGAAACGGGGCGGGCAGCGGGACCGGACCGCCCTAGAAGGGCGGCCGGGCCTCATTTGAAAGTGTAGTGACGGCGGCCCCGAGTTCAAGGACCTCCTGCTTGTCGGACCCCAGGCGGCGGATCGCCACCGTGCGGTTTTCCATGTCGCGCCGGCCCACCGCGAGGATCAGCGGAACATGGGCCAGCGAATGCTCGCGGACCTTGTAGTTGATCTTCTCGTTGCGCAGGTCGGTCTCGACCCGCATGCCGGCCGCCCGCAGTGCCGCCGCGACTTCCTCGGCATAGCCGTCGGCGTCGTTCACGACCGTGACCACCACCGCTTGCGTCGGCGCCAGCCAGAGCGGGAAGCGACCGGCATAATTCTCGATCAGGATGCCGATGATGCGCTCGAAGCTGCCGAAGATGGCGCGGTGCAGCATGACGGGCCGCTTGCGCGAGCCGTCCTCGGCGACATAGGTCGCGTCCAGCCGTTCGGGCAGCACGAAATCGACCTGCAGCGTGCCGCATTGCCAGTCGCGGCCGATCGCGTCGCGCAGCACGAATTCGAGCTTGGGCCCGTAGAAGGCGCCTTCGCCCGGGTTGAGCTGCAGCTCGAGCCCGGCCGCCTTCGACGCCGCCGTGAGCGCGCCCTCGGCCTGGTCCCAGACCGCGTCCGAGCCCGCCCGCACCGGCGGACGGTCGGAGAACTTCACGAAGTAGTCCGGGAAGCCCAGGTCGCGGTAGATCGAGCCCAGCAGTTCGCAGAAGCGGATCGTCTCGCTCTCGATCTGGTCCTCGGTGCAGAAGATGTGGGCATCGTCCTGCGTGAAGTTGCGCACGCGCATGATGCCGTGCAGCGCGCCGGAGGGCTCGAAGCGGTGGCACGAGCCGAACTCGGCCATGCGCAGCGGCAGCTCGCGGTAGCTGCGGAGCCCCTGGTTGAAGATCTGAACGTGGCAGGGGCAGTTCATCGGCTTCAGCGCGAAGATGCGCTTTTCGTCGTCGTCGATGAACTCGCGCAGCCCTTCCTCGTTCTCGCTGAGATACATGTTCTCGCGGAACTTCTCCCAGTGGCCCGAAGCCTCCCACAGCTTGCGATCGACCAGCTGCGGCGTCTTCACTTCCTGGTAGCCGCCGGCATCCAGCCGGCGCCGGATGTAGCTCTCCAGCGTGCGCCAGAACGTCCAGCCCTTCGGGTGCCAGAACACCATGCCCGCGGCCTCTTCCTGCTGATGGAAGAGGCCCATCTCGCGGCCGAGGCGGCGATGGTCGCGCTTCTCGGCTTCCTCGATGCGGTGCAGGTAGGCCTTCAGGTCCTTGTCGGAGAAGAAGACCGTGCCGTAGACGCGCTGCAGCTGGGCGTTGTTCTTGTCGCCG
This sequence comes from Rhodospirillaceae bacterium CCH5-H10, assembly GCA_001557035.1. Taxonomy (GTDB): domain Bacteria; phylum Pseudomonadota; class Alphaproteobacteria; order Reyranellales; family Reyranellaceae; genus Reyranella. Next base: position 10,028 of record LSKJ01000018.1, read on the forward strand.
CGCCAGTAGGCGCCCGAGACCTTCGTGAGCTTGAAGGCCTTGCCGAGCTTGCCCGTCGAGGGCAGGTGCGGACCCAGGCACATGTCGAGCCAGTCGCCCTGCTTGTAGACGGAGATTTCCTCGTCCTTCGGCAGCTCGTCGGCCCACTCGGCTTTGAACTTCTCGCCGTGCTGGGCGAAGTAGTCCTTGATCTGCGCGCGGTCCCACACCGACCGCACGATCGGCAGGTCGCGATCGACGATCTCGCCCATGCGCTGCTCGATCTTGCCGAAATCCTCCGGCGAGAAAGGCTGGTCGCGCACGAAGTCGTAGTAGAAGCCGTCCTCGGTCGAGGGGCCGAACGTGATCTGCGTGCCCGGATAGAGTTCCTGCACCGCCTGGGCGAGCACGTGCGCCGCATCGTGGCGCAGCAGCTCCAGCGCATCGGGGTCGCGCGACGTCACGATGCCGATCTTGGCATCGCGATCGACCACATGGGCAAGGTCGACCATCTTGCCGTCGACACGAAGTGCCAGGGCGGCCTTGGCGAGGCCGGGACCGATCGAGGCGGCGATGTCAGCGCCGCTGACCGGTTTGTCGAAGGACCGGACCGAACCGTCCGGCAGGGAAATATTGATCATTCTGTTCACCAGCTAACTAAATTCCGAACGAAGCTCATCCGCCGACACGAACGGTCGGGCGCAAGCAGGCCGGGAAGCCGCACGAGTGCGAGCCCGGCCGAATCAAGTTCGGACGGTGGTGATAACGGCAGGAGCGGTGAAAAACCGGCGTTCCATGGGCTCGGAGATAGTTGCCGGGCCCCCGCGAGTCAAGGTCAGCGGCCGGCCAGGCGGTGATACAGCGCCAGTAGTTGCTGGTTCGTCTGCGCCAGGCTGTAGGTGCTGCGCGCATGTTCCTGGGCCGCGCGCGCGAGTTCCGCCCGGCGCTCGACCGAAAGCGACAGCGCTGCCTGCAGCGACTCCGCCAGGGCGGTGGCATCGCCTGCCGGGGACACCCAGCCCGTGACGCCGTCAGGCCGGATCGTCTCGGCCGCGCCGCCGCCATCCTCGGCGACGACCGGACGGCCCATCGCCTGCGCCTCGACCAGCGACCGGCTGAAGCCCTGCCGCGCGCCGCCGGTCGACACGACGACATCGGCCAGCATGTAAGCGGCCGGCATGTCGTCGACATAGGGACCGATCTGCACGCGGCCGTTCAGCTGTGCCGCCTCGATGCTGCGCTCCAGCTCCTTCTCGAACGGTGTCGGCACGCCTGTCGAGCCGAGCAGCAGGCAGAACACGTCGTCGCGGCCCAGCTGCTTGATCGCCTCGACCAGGAGCTTCTGGCCATTGTCCTCTCCGAAGCGGCCCGGGCAGAGCACGAGATGGCTGCCGTCGGGCACCCGCAACTCGCCCGCCAGCCGGATCAGCCGGTCGGCGCGCACGATGGCGGGATCGAACCGGTCGAAATTGATGCCCGGCGTGATGATCTCCAGCCGGTCCTGCAGCGCGGGGAAGCGCTCCAGCGCATCGCGCGCGACATGCTGGGAGACGGCGATCACCGCGTCGGCGCGCGACTGGCGGCCCTCGACGAAGCGGCCGGTGACATCCGACGCGAGGAACGGCCGGTGAAGCGTGGCGATCCACTTGACCCCGAGGCGGCGGGCGAGTGCGCGGGCGACCCAGCCGGTGGTGGGCGAGCGCGCCTGCACCACGTCGACCTTGGCCTCACGCAGGTTCGACGCAAGCTTGCCTGGCAGTGTGAGACGGCCCCACATCGGATGGCTTCGGTCGGGAAGTTCGAGATGGCTGGCGCGCAACCTCAGCAGGTCGGGCACCATGTTGCCGCCGGGCGAGGCGACGATCGCCGAGCCGCCGGCCGCGATGACGGCTTGCGCGGCTTCGAGCGTGGCGCGAGCCAGGCCGCCACCGGCCAGGGTCGGAACGATTTGCAGCAGGGTCGGCGCGGACACGGGCTTGGCTTTTGGCTACACGATCAAGGGGAGCCAGCAGGTAACACGGGAGGCACAACGTGGGTAGGGTCGAGCGGCTGCAGCGCGGCGATGGCAACACCATCGCCTATGCAACGACACAGGGTCGGACGCCGACCATCGTCTTCCTCGGCGGCTTTCGTTCCGACATGACGGGCACGAAGGCGGTGGCGCTCGAAGAGTGGGCGGTGCGCACCGGCCGCGCCTTCCTGCGCTTCGACTATCTCGGTCACGGTCAATCTTCGGGCCGCTTCGAGGATGGCACGATCGGCCGCTGGCTCGACGATTCGTTGGCCGCCATCGATCAACTTACGTCAGGCAGGCTGGTGCTGGTCGGATCGAGCATGGGCGGCTGGCTGTCGCTGCTGGCGGCGCGCGCGCGGCCCGAGCGCCTCGCCGGTCTCGTGCTGATCGCCGCCGCGCCCGATTTCACCGAGCGCATGTTGCTGAAGGGTCTCTCGCCAGAAGACCGCGCGACGCTGGAGCGCGACGGAAGGCTCGAACGTCCGTCGCAGTATTCGCCCGAGCCCTCGGTCTTCACCTGGAAGCTGATCGAGGAAGGCCGCAATCACCTGCTGCTCGACCAGCCGCTCGCGCTGCCCTGTCCGGTGCGGCTGCTGCACGGTCAGAGCGACCCCGACGTGCCGTGGGAGTATTCGCTGCAGATCGCGAAGCATCTCGACGCGCCGGAGGTCATCACCACCTTCGTGAAGGGCGGCGACCACCGCCTCAGTACGCCGGCCGACATCGCCCGCCTGATCGCGACCGTCGAGGAGCTGGTGGGTTAGGGTGGACTTAGGTCGCTGTCGTCCTGAGCGAAGCGAAGGACCTAGCCGATCGATCAGAGGACTCCGTAGCTGGCGTGAGATCCTTCGCTTCCCTCAGGATGACACGTGTAGGCTGATTCGCTCTAGGTCACTCATTCACCTGCATTGGCAATCGCCTTCAGGCCTTCGCGATATGTCGGATGGCGCAGCAGGACGCCCAATTCGCGCTTGAGCTTGTCGTTCCTGACGCGGCGGCTCTCCGCGTAGAAGGAGCGCGCCATCGGCGTCATCGCGGGCGCGGCTTCCTCCCACGGAATCGCCGGCGGCACCGGCCGTCCCAGCAACTCGCAGGCATAGGCGATGACCTCGGCGTTGGCGGCGGGCAGGTCATCGGCGACGTTCCAGATCTCGATTCCCAATTCGCGATCCATGGCCTTGAGGACGCTTGCGGCCAGGTCGGTGACATGGATGCGCGAGAAGAACTGGCCGGGCTTGTCGATGCGCCGCGCCGACCCGTCGGCCACGCGGTCGAGCGTGCTGCGGCCAGGTCCGTAGATGCCGGGCAATCGGAAGATATGGAGGGCGGCGCCGCTTTCGCTCGCGACGTCGCGCCAGCCCTGTTCGGCGGCGAGCCGCTGCAGGCTGCGCGGCTGCGTCGCCAGGGTCGGAGTCGTCTCGTCGACCCAGGCCCCCTCGTGATCGCCATAGACTCCGGTGGTGGAGAGATAGCCCAGCCAGCGCGCACGGCCGAGCAGCGTCAGGCTGGTCCGCAGCGCCGGGTCGCCGGCGGCGCCCGGCGCCACCGTGCAGACGACGTGGCTGGCCTCGCCGAAAGATTGGGCCGAGAGCGGCGCGGTGCCGTCGAAGGCGTGTGCCTCGATCCCTTCCGCGCGCAGCCTGCGGGCTTTTTCCTCGGTCGTGCAGGTGCCCGCCACCGACCAGCCCTGCGCCTTTGCCAGCTTGGCGATTTCAAGGCCGCTGTAGCCCAGACCGAAAATGAAAAGTCGTCTTGTCATCTTGTCAGAAACGCTCCGGCGCGGTTCTTTTCAACCATGTTGTTTCGTTACAAGTCGCTGTGGTCGCTGCTCGGCCTGCTGGCCGCGTCGCCGTCCCTGGCCCAACCCATTCCCGTCGTTCCCGCCCGGCCCCTGCCCGGACCGCCGGGCCTCGAATCCAGTCCCGATCACCTGAAGCGCTACACCGACTGCATGCGGCTGGCGCGCATGGAGCCGCTGAAGGCGCTGCCGGCGGCGGAGAAGTGGATCGTGGAGGGTGGCGGCCTCGGCGCCCGTCACTGCGTCGCCGTCGCCATGTTCCAGTCGGGCAAGCACGCCCAGGCGGCGGCCCAGTTCGAGGCCATCGCGCGCGACATGGGCAACGACCGGCCCGGCCTCCGGGCTGAGCTGTGGGCCCAGGCGGGACAGTCGTGGATGGAGACGGGCGCGGCCGAGAAGGCCGCTGCCGCCCAGAGCAAGGCGCTGGAACTCAAGACCGGCGATCCGGACCTCTGGGTCGATCGCGGCCTGTCCTATGCGGCCATGCAGGCCTGGCCGCGCGCCATCTCCGATTTCGACCGCGCCATCCGCCTGCGCCAGGACGATGTCGAGGTGCTGGTGCTGCGTGCGGCCGCGTGGCGCAACGCGCGCGATCCGGGCCGCGCCCTGACCGATGCCAACCGTGCCCTGTCGATCGCGCCCGACCATTCGGAGGCGTTGCTGGAGCGCGGCTACGCCCATCTGGCGCGCGGCTCGCGCGATGCGGCCAACAGCGACTTCAACCGCGTGCTGCGGCTTGTGCCCGCGGGTTCGCCGGCCGCGCGTCGCGCGGAGGCGGGTCTTTCCTCTGCCGGCACCACGGCGCCGGTGGCCCCGGCCCAACCCGCCGGACCGCCGCCGGGTCTCGGCGGGAAGCGGTAGCGTGCTACGGGGCGCTCGGGTAAAATTCGGTCAAATGAACAAAACCCTCTCGTCGATCGCCCTCGCCGGTTTCGCGGCCCTCGCCGTGCCGGCTTTCGCGCAGGCTCCCGCGGGCCAGACGCAGCCGCCCTCTTCCTATTATCCGGCGCCGCCGCCGGACCGGGCCCCGGTGGTCGAGAAGGGCGCGTCGACCTCGAACCTGTCCTCGCCGCTGCCGACCGCTCCGCACGCGGTCGAGCGCACCGTGATCGATTCCGACGCCGAGGCGCAGATGTTCGCCGACGCGCGCAAGATCGCCTGGGGCCGCCATGCCAAGATCAAGGGCGCCAAGCCGGGCGAGCTTTCGGTGACCCGCCAGGGCGCGGTCTGGGTGGTCAAGGGCCGCCTCGACAGCGTCGCGCCGGGCACCGAGGGCGACTGGACCTCCATCGACGGTGTGGTCGAGCGCATCGGTCCGAACGTCGTTCAGATCCGCGGCGTGGTCGCCTTCCGCGTCGCCAAGGTCGAGAAGGGCACGCCCTGCAAGGTCGCCGGCCTTCTCAACTTCCGTCGTTCCGGCAAGTCGCAGGTCTGGCGTCTTGCCGAGGGCGACAATCCCTGCGACGGCACGCGCGAGGGATTCGATCTCGTGATGGAGAAGCAGGTCGAGAAGAAGCCGGTTCCGACGCAGCCCAAGCGGAACTGATCGGCCTTACGAACGCAGGGTCAGGATCGCCGCGCGCGCCAGCGCGTCGGCGCGCTCGTTCTCGGGATGGCCGCTATGGCCCTTCACCCAGTGCCACTCGACCTGGTGGGGGGCGCGTGCCGCGTCGAGGCGCTGCCACAGTTCGACGTTCTTGACCGGCTTCTTGTCCGACGTCTTCCAGCCGTTCTTCTTCCAGCCGTGGATCCATTTGGTCACGCCGTCCTTCACATAGGTGCTGTCGGTGAACAGCCGGACGTGGCAGGGCCGCTTCAGCGCCTCGAGCCCCTGGATGGCCGCCATCAGCTCCATGCGGTTGTTGGTGGTCGTGCGGTCGCCGCCGGAAAGCTCGCGCTCCTTGGCGCCCATGCGCAGGATGGTGCCCCAGCCGCCGGGACCGGGGTTTCCGCTGCAGGCGCCGTCGGTGAAGATTTCGACTTTCGGAGACTCGCTCACAATCCGTAGTCCGCAAGAGATGTGGCGCTGCGATGGAAGCGCAGCTTGGCGAGATATTCCTGCGGGTCCTTGCGCTTCACCAGCGCGTCGGGCGGCGTGTGGACCCAGTCGTAGAGACGGGTCAGCAGGAAGCGCAGTGCCGAGCCGCGCGCCAGCAGCGGCAGCGCCTGTTTCTCGTCGTCGCCGAGTTTGCGCACGCGCTCGTAGCCCTGCAGCAGGTTGCGCGCCTTGGTGGCGTTGAACGAGGCGTCGATCTCGAAGCACCAGGCGTTGAGGCAGATCGCGACGTCGTAGGCGAGCAAATCGTTGCACGCGAAGTAGAAGTCGATCACGCCCGACAGCTTGTCCTGCAGGAAGAAGACGTTGTCGTTGAACATGTCGGCGTGGATGACGCCGGCCGGGAGGCCGCTCGGCCAGTTGGCCTCGAAGAACTCGATCTCGGCACCCAGCTCGCGATCGAGCGCCGCGTCGATGTGACGGCGCGACCCTTCCCAGAGCGGACGCCAGCCCGCGACGGACAGCGCGTTGGGCCGCTTCAGCGCAAAATCCTGCCCGGCGAGATGCATGGTGGCCAGCGCCTCGCCCACGGGGCCGCAGTGCGCGACCGTGGTGCGGCGCGGCCACATGCCGTGCAGGAAACTCGTGATGGCCGCCGGCTTGCCCGCCAGCGTGCGCAGCGCGTTGCCGTCGCGGCCGTGGATGGGCTGCGGGCAGGTGAGGCCGCGCGCGGCGAGGTGATCCATCAGGCCGAGGAAGAACGGCAGGTCGTTCGGGTCGACGCGCTTCTCGTAGAGCGTGACGATGTACTGGCCCTTCGTGGTGGTCAGGAGAAAGTTCGTGTTCTCGACGCCCTCGGCGATTCCCTTGAAGGAATCGGCCTGGCCGATGTCGTATTCGGCGAGAAAGGCTTCGAGCTCGGTGTCGCCGACTTCCGTATAGACCGCCACGTCAGGCCACCAGCGCGCGCGGCAGCTTGAACACGACGCTCTCCTCGGTCGTGCGCACTTCCTCGACGGTGACGTCGTAGCGCGTGCGGCAGGCCTCGATCAGCTCGTCGACCAGCAGCTCGGGCGCCGAGGCGCCGGCGGTGATGCCGAGGCGGCGTGCATCGCCCAGCCACTCCCAGTCCATGTCGACCGCGCGCTGCACCAGCCGGGACTTCGCGCAGCCGTAGTTGGCGGCCACCTCGACCAGCCGCATCGAGTTCGACGAGTTGGGCGCACCGATCACCACCATGGCGTCGCAGCGCTCGGCGATCGCCTTGACCGCCGCCTGCCGGTTGGTCGTGGCGTAGCAGATGTCTTCCATCTTCGGTCCCTGGATCGACGGGAACCGGCGGCGCAGCGCGGCGACGATGCCGGTCGTGTCGTCGACCGACAGGGTCGTCTGGGTGGCATAGGCGAGATTGTCCGGATCGGGCACCGTGAGCGTCTCCGCCTGCCCGACATCCTCGACCAGCACCACCTTGCCCGGCGGCAGCTGACCCATCGTGCCGATCACCTCGGGATGGCCGGCATGGCCGATCAGGATGACCGTCCGGCCCGACTGGGCGTGCCGCTCGGCCTCGCGATGGACCTTGGAGACCAGCGGGCAGGTCGCATCGACATAGAGCAGGTTGCGGCGGGCGGCCTCGGCCGGCACCGATTTCGGCACGCCGTGCGCGGAAAACACCACGGGCCGGTCGTCCGGCACTTCATCCAGCTCGTCGACGAAGATCGCGCCCTGGGCCTCGAGGTTCTCGACCACGAAGCGGTTGTGAACGATCTCGTGGCGGACATAGACCGGCCGGCCGTAGCGTTCGAGCGCGCGCTCCACGATCTGGATGGCGCGGTCGACACCGGCGCAGAAGCCGCGCGGACTGGCGAGCAGGATCGTGAGCGGCTTCTTTTGGGCAATCATGAAAATCGTTCAGTGGGATGAAGACCCGCTCGCTTGCGGGCCTGCGGACCATTGCCTAGAGTCCGTGCAGTACGGATTTGGCGCGGCACCGTAACAAAGCCGCCGCAACGGGGAAAGCAACATGACCGAGCCGGTTGTCGCGGCCAAGGCGCCTGCGAAGGTCGCTCTCGAGGCGGGGAAGGACTATTGGTGGTGCTCCTGCGGGCTGAGCAAGGCCCAGCCCTTCTGCGACGGCAGCCACAAGGGCAGCGGCCTCGCGCCGATGAAGTACAACGTCGAGAAGAGCGGCGACTACTGGCTCTGCGCCTGCAAGCACTCGTCCAAGAAGCCGTTGTGCGACGGCGCCCACAAGACATTGGCATGACCCTGAAGATGTATCTGCGTATTGCACCCGTTGCGCTGGCCACCCTTCTTCTCGCTGCTTGCGGCGGCAAGGACGATGACGCGGCGACCGCCTATTGCCCTGTCCCCTTCACCGTCCAGAACGCCGGACGGCTGACCCACTTCAAGGATGGGCCGGGCCGCGATCCACGCGATGTCGAGTACGAGGCGGCGCTGAACGGCGTGGGTTCCAAGTGCACGCTGCGGCGCAATCAGATGGAAGTGAACGTGCTCATGCGCGTCGCGGTGAGCGCCGGTCCGTCGGTCGTCCCGGGCCAGACCCGCGTGCCGTACTTCGTGCGCGTGCTCGGCCCGTCCGGCCAGGTCGTCCAGGGCCAGGATTTCACCGCCGACTTCAAGCTGTCGGGCTCCAACCCGCGCGGCCAGTCGCAGGAAGATCTCGTGCTCAACCTGCCATTCAGCCAGATCTCGGAACTCGGCGGTTACCGGATTGCCGTCGGCCTCAAGCCGTCGCGCGAGGAACTCGAATACAATAGGCAGATGGGCCGCTGATGAGCGCCTATGCCGACAGGCTCGAAGCGCTGGTCGCCGAAGCGGCCGATCGCTGCACGACCTGCGGCAAGTGCTTCGAGGCGTGCCCGACGGCGCGCGAAAGCGGGCTCGACATGGGCCAGGGCGTGCAGCGGGTCGGCGAACTCGTGTCGCTGACGCGCGACGGCGGCGGCGCGGCGCCGCTGCTCGACAAGTGGCTGAGCGCCTGCGACGGCAGCGCGCGCTGCACCGCCGCCTGTCCCGAGGAGATCAACGTCCGCCAGTGGGTGACCATCGCCAAGATGAAGTCGCTGCAGGCGACGCGCCCGGTCCAGGAAGGCGCGGCCAATGCTGCCGGCCGCTTCCGTCACATGGCGCAGGCGGTGCGGCTGCTGGCCAGCATGCAGCTTCCGTCCGAGACGCTGAAGAAGATCCTGGCGCCGGCCGAGCGCCGCACGGCAGACGTGCTGTTCTACACGGGCTGCAACGTGCTGCGCACGCCGCACATCGTGCTGAACGTCATGGATATCCTCGACGCGCTGGAGCTCGACTTCGACGTGGTCGGCGGCACTGCCCATTGCTGCGGCGTCTATCAGTTCCAGGAAGCCGATCTCCCCACCTACGAGCGCATGGGCCATCGCACCTTCCAGCGCTTCGGCCAGTCGGGCGCCTCGAAGGTCCTGACCTGGTGCCCGACCTGCACCAAGAATTTCGACGAGCTGGAGAAGGACGTCGAGGAGCCGTCGTTCGACCTGGGCCATGTGAGCGAATTCCTCGCCGCCAACCTCGACGCGCTCAAGGCGCGCTTCACGGCGGAGCAGCCGAAGCGCCGTGTCGTGATCCACGAGCATCTCGGCATCGGGGCCACGGTGGAGAGCGTCCGCAACCTGCTGCGCGCCGTGCCCAACCTCGAGCTGGTCGAGCTGCCGCAGGATTCCGGCTTCTCCTATGCCTGCGGCGGCCAGGCGGCGAAGTTCAAGGACCGTGAGCAGGCGATCCATCGCGACCTGGTGATGGGCGCGATCGAGGCCGGCGCCGACACCATCGTCACGATGTATCACTCCTGCCATCGCGCCCTCTCCGGCGCCGAGGCGATCTATCCGTCGCTCAAGGTCGTGAACTTCACCGACGTGCTGGCCGAGGCGCTGGGCCGCGGCGGCCATCCCGACTACTACCAGCTCTACAAGCAGGGCGGCGCGATGGACGAGGCCGTGAAGGCCGCGCGCGGCTTCCTCGAGAACAACGGCGTGCGCATCGACGAGAACGCCGTGAAGTCGCTAACCGCCGACATCTTCAACGAAACCGGCGTCGGCGGCCCGCGCGAAGCCTTCGTCGAAGCCTTCACCGCACTCGCCCGCGAGGGCTGATAGAGTTCAGATCAAGTCCGTCGTCCTGAGCGCAGCGAAGGACCTCACGGAACGGTCAAAGCACTCCGTGGCGAATGTGAGATCCTTCGCTTCGCTCAGGATGACAAAAGGGGAGGCAGAGAACCGACAGTGACCGACGTCTGGCTTTTCTCCTACGGCACGCTGCAGCAGGAGGACGTGCAGGTCGCGACCTTCGGCCGGCTGCTCGAAGGCCGCGCCGATGCCTTGCCCGGCTACGCGACGTCGCTGTTCGAGATCAAGGACGCCGAGGTCGTGAAGACCAGCGGCAAGACCCACCATTTCATGGCGCGGCCGACCGGTAATCCCGCCGACGAGGTGTCGGGCGTCGTGTTCAGGATCACGGCGGCGGAACTCGCCGCCGCCGACACTTACGAGGTCTCGGATTACAAGCGGGTCGCCGTGCGCCTGAAGTCCGGCCTCGAAGCCTTCGTTTACGTCGGCGCCTGATGCGCTTCAGCCAGTCCAGATGTCGATGCTGGTAATGGCGGGAGGCAGGCGGTGCGACTGAACGCAGCCGACTTCTAAAGCGACTGCCGAATTTCCTCGATGATCGCTTTCCACGCTTCGATCGTCGCGGCAGGTGGAAGCTCCCAGGTATCCTCCGCCGGATATCTATAGGCCACGCCATACGGCGTGAGCTTGGCGAGGCCGGCAAGCCTGGCCTTCAATGGGTGACTCCGGGGCAGCAGCCCTACCAGCGCACCGATATCATGGGTTTTCAAGAAGGCCGTTCGAGTTTCGACGAGCACCGCCTTGACCAGTTTCTCTGCTGCCTGCTGGCAATGGTAGGCGGCGCCAGCCAACGATGGCAGCGGGCCGTGGAGATTGTTGACGACCTGGCGCAGATCGTCGTCCACGACCGCTAGCCAGGCGGTGGCAGCCTCACTGGCCATAAACCAGTTGTCCTTCGCGCGTGGCCAGATAGCTCAGCGTGCCGAAATCGTTGCGCCGCCGCTCGAACACGCTCCTCCGGCAGGGAACGATGTCGAGAGAGACACCCGGGTCGCGAGGAATATCGGCAGTGACGGACAGGGATCGCTTTTCGGCCGGTGCATCGTCCGGAACGATGACCAGCAGATCGTAGTCGCTGTCGGCGTCCGCATCGCCGCGTGCACGGCTGCCGAACAGATAGATGGCTTCAGGCGCCATCGCGCTTACGACGCGGGCGACCATGCGATCGAGGACATCAGCCTGTCTGACGCTCATGGAGCCATCATACACCACAAGCGATCGATCCCTATGTCGACTTGACCGCCAGCACCGCCCAAGCGGCATCCGCGAAGAACGTCACGTGGTCGGAGAGGGGGCCTTCGAAGCGGCCGTAGACCTTGTAGGTTGCGGGCTGCATCACGGTGCCGATCGCCGAGGCAGCGGCCAGGTCGGGGTCGCGCGACGGGATCTCGCCGGCGGCCATCGCGTCGATGATGACCTCGCGCACGACGTCGACCGGATTGGGTGTGCCGTCGGGGACCATCGCCAGAAACAGATGCTGGGTGAGCAGGTGGTAGGCGAACAGGGACCAGTCCCTATCCGCCCATTCGCAATAGCAGCGCACGATGGCGTCGATCTTCTCCCGCAGGCCGCCGGCCGGCCGGTGGGCCTCGATCAGCGCCTCGGCCAGCGCGCGGTGATGGCCAAGGAAGATGTCGAGGGCGAGCTGTTCCTTGCTGGGGAAGTAGCGATAGATCGTGCCCTCGGCGATCGACGCCGCCATGGCGATCTCCCGGGTCGTGGTCTCGGCGACGCCGCGCGCGACGAACAGGGTGAGTGCGGCGCGCTCTACGCGGGCCTTGGTTTCTTCGGCTTTTCCCATGGGGAACAGTCTATGAGGGAGCGCTCACTCGGGAAAGCGGGAGCGTCATCATCGGATGCCGACAGCCAGCGCCAGTCGATCACCCAATCCGGTGTCGAGACCGGCGCGGCTTCGCTGTGGAGCTTGAGGAATTCATCGAACGAGCGGCGAATGAACATGTCAGCCTCCTTTAATGAGCAGACGCTCATAAATTAAGTGAGTAATCACTTCTTTTCAAGAGGCGGATCATTTTTCCCCGTATTTCGGGCCCTTGGGCAGCCTTTGTGCGTGGACGGGGAGGGGGGCCCTGCCTATGGTCCGCCTACCCAGTCGAACCTGTGGGAGAGACCATCCGCGAGGATGGCGCCGAAGGAGCAACCGACCCCGGAAACTCTCAGGCAAAAGGACCGCAGGGGGATGGGTCTCTGGAAAGCGGCGGGCGCCTCATTCGGCGCCGGCCCACCGACGAAGTAAGCCGGCTCTTTCGCCGGCGAATCTTTCAGGTCTCCGGACAGAGGGGGTCGCGAACGGCGCATTTCGTGCGTCGTGAAAGCGCGACTCCGGTCGCGTCGAACGCGACCTTTGACGGAGACCAAGTTGACCGAAACTCCCGCCGGCCCCCTGAAGCGCACGCCGCTCCACGACCTCCACCGCGAGCTGGGCGCGCGCCTGGTGCCGTTCGCCGGCTACGAGATGCCGGTGCAGTATCCGACCGGCATCCTGGTCGAGCACAACCACACCCGCACCGCCTGCGGCCTGTTCGACGTCTCGCACATGGGCCAGGTGCGGCTCACCGCGAAGCCCGGCCAGAACGCGGCCAAGGCACTGGAGACGCTGGTCCCGGGCGACATCGCCGGCCTGCAGCCGGGCCAGCAGCGCTACACCCAGTTCACCAACGATGCCGGCGGCATCCTCGACGACCTGATGGTGACCAGCACGGGCGACCACCTGCTGGTCGTCGTCAACGCCGCCTGCAAGGACGCCGACCTCGCGCACATGCAGAAGCATCTGTCGGCCACCTGCGAGGTCGAGCCGATGTTTTCGCGCGGCCTCTTGGCGCTTCAAGGGCCGCAGGCCTCCGCCGTGCTGTCGCGGCTGGTGCCGCAGGTCGCCACCATGAAGTTCATGACCGGCGCCTACATCGTGATCGACGGCGCGCGCTGCTACGTCACGCGCTCGGGCTATACCGGCGGCGACGGCTACGAGATCTCCACGCCGGCCGAGCAGACCGACGCCATCGCGCGCACGCTGCTCAGCCATCCCGAAGTGAAGCCGATCGGCTTGGGCGCGCGCGATTCGCTGCGGCTCGAGGCCGGGCTCTGCCTCTACGGTCACGACATCGACACGACGACGACGCCGGTCGAAGCAGTGCTGCTGTGGAGCGTCGGCAAGGAGCGACGTGTGCAGGGCGGCTTCCCCGGCGCCGCGACCGTGCAGAAGCAGATCGCCGAGGGCTCGGCGCGCAAGCGCGTCGGCCTGCTGCCGGAAGGCAAGGCGATCGCGCGCGAGGGCGCGGAGATCGTCATCGGCGGGAAGAAAGTCGGCATCGTCACCTCCGGCGGCTTCTCGCCGACCATGGGCCGCGCCATTGCCATGGGCTACGTCGAGCGCAGCCAGTCAGCCAACGGAACCAAGGTCGATCTCATGGTGCGCGGCAAGCCCGTGCCGGCCGAGATCGTCCCGATGCCTTTCGTCAAACACGCCTACTACCGCGGATAGGAGATCAAGATGGCCGAGACCAAGTACACTGAAGAGCATGAGTGGATCCGCGTCGAGGGCGATGTCGGCACGATCGGCATCACGCAGTACGCGCAGGAGCAGCTGGGTGACGTCGTGTTCGTCGACGTACCGGCGGCGGGCCGCAAGGTCGCCAAGGGCGAGGCCTGCGCCGTTGTCGAATCGGTGAAGGCCGCGTCCGACATCTACGCGCCGGCGACCGGCGAGGTCGTCGAGAGCAATGCCGCGCTCGCCGAGACGCCGGGCGACGTCAACGCCGAGCCGACGGGCAAGGGCTGGTTCTTCAAGCTGAAGCTCGCCGACAAGGGCGAACTCGACGGCCTGATGGACGAGGCGGCCTACGACGCCTTCGTGAAGAGCCTCGGCTAAGAAATCGAACCTCATCCTGAGGAGTGCCCGCAGGGCACGTCTCGAAGGATGGGCAAGGGACAAGGTGCTCGTTCCCATCCTTCGAGACGCATCGCTGCGCGATGCTCCTCAGGATGAGGGCATTACCAAGGAGCAAGAGCCTGATGCGTTATCTCCCCCTCACCGACGCCGACCGCCGCGAGATGCTGAGCGTGATCGGCGCCAAGTCGGTCGACGAGCTGTTCCGGGACGTGCCGGCCTCGGCGCGACTGGCGGCCAAGGTCGGCGGTCTGCCCGATCACCAGGGCGAACTCGAAGTCGAGCGCGCCTTCCAGGGCTTCGCGGCCAAGAACCTGTCGCCCGCCTCGACGCCGTTCTTCATCGGCGCCGGCGCCTATCGCCACCATGTGCCGGCGACCGTCGACTACATGATCCAGCGCGGCGAGTTCCTGACCTCCTACACGCCGTACCAGCCGGAAATCACGCAAGGCACCCTGCAGTACCTGTTCGAGTTCCAGACCCAGGTGACCTTGCTCACCGGCATGGAGGTCGCCAACGCCTCGATGTATGACGGCTCGACCGGCACCACCGAGGCCGTGCTGATGGCCAACCGCATCACGCGCCGCCACAAGGCGCTGATCTCGGGCGGACTGCATCCTCAGTATCGCAGCATCATCGAGACCACGGCCAAGTGGGAAGGCTTCAACGCGAACTTCTCCAAGACCGACGCCGAGGGCCTGGAAGACCTGATCGCCGCGGTCGATCGCGACACGTCCTGCGTGGTCGTGCAGAACCCGAGCTTCTTCGGTCACGTCCGCGACTTCACCAGACTCGCGGAAGCCTGCCACGCCGCCGGCGCGCTGCTGATCGTCGTGGTGACGGAAGTCGTGTCGCTGGGCCTGCTGACGCCGCCGGGCGAGATGGGCGCCGACATCGTGGTCTGCGAGGGCCAGTCGATCGGCAACGGGTTGGGCTTCGGCGGTCCTTACGTCGGCCTGTTCGCGACCCGCGACAAGTACATGCGCCAGATGCCGGGCCGCCTCGTCGGCGAGACCGTCGATGCCGACGGCAAGCGCGGCTTCGTGCTGACGCTGTCGACGCGAGAGCAGCACATCCGCCGCGAGAAGGCGACGTCCAACATCTGCACCAATGCCGGCCTCTGCGCGCTGGCCTTCACGGTGCATCTCACCCTGCTGGGCGAGGCGGGTTTCACCCGGCTGGCCGAGCTGAACCACGCCAAGGCCTCGCAGCTCGCCGACAAGCTCGCCGCGGTGCCGGGCGTGACGCTGTTGAACGAAAGCTTCTTCAACGAGTTCACCGTGAAGCTGCCCAAGCCCGCGGCCGAGGTCGTCGAGGCGCTGGCGGCCAAGCGCATCCTGGGCGGCCTGCCCGTGTCGCGCTTGATCCCCAACGATCCGTCGGTTGCGAACCTGCTGCTGCTGGCGGCGACCGAGACGGCGACCGATGCGGGCATGGACCCGCTCGTCGCCGCGCTGAAGGAGGTGCTGTGATGGTACAGTCGCTCGACCGCAGCCAGGGACGCGCCGGCAACGTTGCTTCAGGCACCGTCAACAATCACGGCACCTTCACGGGCAATCGCGCGCTCCAGATCGAGGAGCCGCTGATCTTCGAGATGGGCCAGGCCGGACGCTGCGGCGTCGACCTGCCCGAGCCGCCGAAGGTCAAGGAGCGTCTCAACGGCCTGCGCCGCAAGGGCACGATCGGCCTGCCGGGTCTCGCCGAGCCGCAGGTGGTGCAGCACTACACGCGCCTCAGCCAGAAGAACTACGCCATCGACATGGGCGTGTACCCGCTGGGCTCGTGCACCATGAAGCACAACCCCCGCATCAACGAGAAGGTCGCGCGCCTGCCCGGCATCGGCGATCTTCATCCGCTGCAGCCCGTCTCGACCGTGCAGGGCGCGCTGGAGCTGATCGACGGTCTGGCGCATTGGCTCAAGACCCTGACCGGCATGCCGGCCGTGGCGATGTCGCCGGCCGCCGGCGCGCACGGCGAGATGTGCGGCATGATGGCGATCGCCGCGGCCCTCGAGGCCAAGGGCGAGCGCGCCAAGCGCCGGACCGTGCTGGCGCCCGAATCGGCGCACGGCACCAACCCCGCGACGGCGGCCGCGCTGGGCTTCGTCGTGAAGCCGATCCCGGCCAACGACCGCGGCCGTGTCGACCTCGCCGCGCTCAAGGCGGCGCTGGGTCCCGACGTGGCGGCGATCATGCTGACCAATCCCAACACCTGCGGCCTGTTCGAGAGCGAGATCGTCGAGATCTCGAAGGCCGTGCACGAGGCGGGCGCCTACTTCTATTGCGACGGCGCCAACTTCAACGCCATCGTCGGCCGCGTGCGGCCGGGCGATCTCGGCATCGACTGCATGCACATCAACCTGCACAAGACCTTCTCGACGCCGCATGGCGGCGGCGGTCCGGGTGCGGGTCCGGTGGTGCTGTCGGCGGCATTGGCGCCTTATGCGCCTTATCCGTGGATCGTGAAGGACGGCGACACGTGGCGTGTCGCCGAGGATGGAGCCAAGGTCGACGGCATGCCGCTTGGTCGGCTGAAGGCCTTCCATGGCCAGATGGGCATGTTCACGCGCGCGCTGGCCTACATCATGAGCCACGGCGCCGACGGTCTGAAGCAGGTTGCCGAGGACGCGGTGCTGAACGCCAACTACGTGATGGCCGCGCTCAAGGACGTGATGAGCCCGGCCTTCGAGGGACCGTGCATGCACGAGGCGCTGTTCGACGACAGTTTCCTCAAGGACACGGGCGTCAGCACGCTCGACTTCGCCAAGGCGATGATCGACGAGGGCTATCATCCGATGACCATGTACTTCCCGCTGGTGGTGCATGGCGCGATGCTGATCGAGCCGACCGAAAGCGTGGCCAAGGAAGATCTCGACCAGTTCATCGGCGCGCTGCGCTCGCTCACGGCGAAGGCCAAGACGGGGACCGCGGCCGAGGACTTCAAGGCCGCGCCGCTCTACGCGCCGCGTCGCCGTCTCGACGAGACGCTGGCCGCCCGCAAGCCGGTCCTGCGCTGGAAGCCGTCGAACAATCCGCCGGGCACCGACCCGATGAAGCAGGCGGCAGAGTAATCAAAGCTTTCCTCCCCCGTCACACGGGGGAGGTGCCCGAAGGGCGGAGGGGGAAGGCCGCAGGTCTGA
>LSKJ01000178.1 GCA_001557035.1 Rhodospirillaceae bacterium CCH5-H10
GGGGCGACGTCGCCCGCCGCATCGCCCACGAGATCAAGAACCCGCTGACGCCGATCCAGCTTTCGGCCGAGCGCCTGAAGCGCCGCTATCTAAAGCAGATCAAGGAAGATCCCGAGACCTTCACGATGTGCACCGAGACGATCATCCGGCAGGTCGGCGACATCGGCCGCATGGTCGACGAGTTCTCGTCCTTTGCCCGCATGCCGAGGCCGACGGTGAAGGAGGAGGATGCCAAGGAGATGTGCCAGCAGGCGCTGTTCCTGCAACGCAACGGCAACCCGGATCTGCGCTACGTGGCCAACCTGCCGGCACACCCGGTGGCGTTGAACTGCGACCGCCGCCAGGTCTCGCAGGTGCTGACCAACATCCTGAAGAATTCGGCCGAGGCGATCGAAGGCAGGGACGAGCGCCCGGACACGCCTTTGCCACAGGGCGAGATAACGCTTTCGTTGCAGGAGGACGCTGCTGGCGTTCGGATCGTCGTCGAGGACAATGGTCGCGGATTGCCGAAGGAAGGGCGCGAACGGCTCACCGAGCCGTACATGACGACGCGCGCCAAGGGCACCGGCCTCGGTCTCGCGATCGTGAAGAAGATCATGGAAGACCATGGCGGGTTCCTGTCGCTGGAGGATCGCGAGGGTGGCGGGGCCCGCATCAGTCTGGTATTCCGGCGAGACGCGAAGGAAATCGCGTCGGCCGGAGCTCATGCGACAGCCGCAC
>LSKJ01000179.1 GCA_001557035.1 Rhodospirillaceae bacterium CCH5-H10
GCCGCTCGTTGGCCAGCAGGAACTTGGCGCAGGTCCAGCCCTCGTTCTCCTTGCCGATCAGGTTCTCGACCGGAACCTTCACGTTGTCGAGGAACACGTCGTTCACGTGATGGGCGCCGTCAGTCATGATGATCGGCCGCACGGTGACGCCCGGCGTCTTCATGTCGATCAGCAGGAAGGAGATGCCCTCCTGCGGCTTGCCGTCCGGGTTGGTCCGCACCAGGCAGAAGATCCAGTCGCCCCAATGGGCGAACGAGGTCCAGGTCTTCTGGCCGTTCACGATGTAATGGTCGCCTTCGCGGACCGCGCGGGTGCGCAGGTTGGCGAGGTCGGAGCCGGCGCCGGGCTCGGAATAGCCCTGGCACCACGAGACTTCGGAGCTGCGGATGCCCGGCAGGAAGCGCTCTTTCTGCGCGTCGGTGCCGAACGTGTAGATCACCGGGCCGACCATCTTCGGGCCGAACGGCAGGATGCGCGGTGCGCCCTCCTCCGCCAGCACGTTCTCGAACAGGAAGCGCTGCGTCACGTCCCAGCCCGGGCCGCCGTACTTCTTCGGCCAGGTGTAGGCCAGCCAGCCCTTCTTCCCGAGCGCCTGCTGCCACACGATGTGGTCGTCGCGGTCGTAATGCTTGCCCGAGAAGGTCTTCTCGCGCGTCGCGGGCGACAGGTTCTCGCGCGCGAACGCACGCACCTCGTCGGCGAACGCCTTGTGTTCCGGGCTGAGGGCGAGATCCATCTAACTCTCCGTCGTCGCGTCATTGGAGCGCGCCACTCCAGTGGCGCTCATGATGTCCGAGCGCCACTGGAGTGGCGCGCTCCCATGAATGATCAAAGTCCCAACACCATCTTCGAGATGATGCCCTTCTGGATCTCGTTGCTGCCGCCGTAGATCGTGGTCTTGCGCGTGTTGAAGTAGCGCGGCGCGGCGAGATGGGCGTAGTCGGGACCGACCGGCTCCTCGTTCGTGCCCTGCCACAGCAGACCCGGCAGGTACGGCGCGGCATACTCGCCGACCGCTTCCATCGTGAGTTCGGTGATGCGCTGCTGGATCTCCGAGCCACGGATCTTGAGGCCCGAGACCTCGGGGCCGGGCTGGCCGCCATGCGCCATCTGCGACAGCACGCGCAGCTCGGTGAATTCCAGCGCCGTGACCTGGATCTCGAGATCGGCGATCTTCTCGGCGAAGCTCTGGTTCTCGATCAGCGGCTTGCCGTTGTCCTGCTCGGCGCGCGCGATGTCCTTCAGCGCCTCGACGCCGCGCTTGGACTGCGGCACGGCGGCGATGCCCAGCCGCTCGTTGGCCAGCAGGAACTTGGCGCAGGTCCAGCCCTC
>LSKJ01000180.1 GCA_001557035.1 Rhodospirillaceae bacterium CCH5-H10
CGCTGGTGGCGATCGCCGCCGGCGCCGCCTCGGGAGTCTCGCTGGCATGGCTGATCGCGCTCGCCGCGGCCGCCGGCCTGGTGAACGGCGCGGCCTACGGCTACCTGCGCGCGGTACTGAACCGGCTCGCGCCGGCCTCGGGCCTGTCGCGCGCGCTGGGAATTGCCGCGACGCTGAACGAGCTCACCTTCGTGGTCGCGCCCGTGGTCGCCTCGGGCCTCGGCTCGATCTCGCCGGTGTTCGGCATCGTGGCGATGGCAGCCCTCGGCGCACTGCCGGCACTGCTCGTGCCGAACCTCGGCCAGGCGGCCGCTCCGTCTGGCGAGGGGTCGTTGCGCGAGACGGGTTCGATCCTGCGACCCGCGATCCTGCTCTGGCTGCTGTGCGCGGCCGCGGGCGGCGCGACCGTGGCCGCCATCGAGATCGGCGCCGTCGCCCTCGCCTTGAACTTTGGTTACCAGCCCGCGCTCGCAATCCTCTTCACCGTACCGCTGTGCATCGCTTCGGTGGCGGGCGGCCTGTGGGTCAGCGTGCGCAACCGGCGCGCAACGCGCGGCGTCGTGGTGGCGCAACTCGTCGTCATGAGCGCAGGCGCGGCCCTCGCGGCCTCCGGCCTCTCCGTCGCCACCACGCTCGCGGGCGCGATCCTGATCGGCCTCGTGCTGGCGCCGCTCGCGACCCACTATTCGCTGATCCTCGATTCGCTCGCACCGCCGCACCGGCGTCCCGAGGTCTTCGCCCTCCTGCGCACCGCCAATGCGAGCGGCGTCATCCTTGCCAGCGCGCTGCTGACGGCTGTGTCGCTTCCCGCCGCATTGCTCTCCATCGCGGCCGTGATGATGCTCGCGACCGTCGCGGCAGGCATTGCTTCGGCGAAACGGCGCGAACCCGTGCCGCCGTCTCGCGAATGATCGTCCATACGTCCCCGGGTTGTTCCGATCGGCGCTTTTTCGGCAATCCGCTGGCGTCACATTCGTCCGGCGCGCTAGAAGAAGCGGCGGGAGGAAACAGGATGCGGAAATTTGCCTTGCTGGTGGCGCTGGCCCTGGCCGTCGGTGCCTGCCAGCCGCGCTCGGCGCCGTTGATGGCGACGGCGGACTACGAGCAGCAGGTCCGCAGGATCGCCGCGCCGCCGTCCGACCGGGCGCGTCTCTACATCTTCACCGGCAAGCAACAGGCGCATGCGCTCCTGACCATCTACACGCTGCACAACGTCACCGGCGACGTCTATGTCGACGAGACCAGGATCGGGACGGTCAATCCGCAGGAGGCGATGGTGGTCGACATCGTGCCCGGCCGGCACAACCTGCACTGGCTTCCCATGAACAATACCGAAGGGGTGCTGCTGAAGAGCAAGCGCTTCGAGACGGATTTCGCCGGCGGCACCGCGCATGTCCTGTTCGCCAACATCGAGCCCCCGTTCGGCCCCGAGATCGCGCCCGGGACCGTGGTGACGCCCACCAATCCCGGCCCGGCCAACAACGTGATCCCGCCGCTCTTCAAGATCGTGCGCCCCGCCTCCTGTCCGCCCACAATCTGCCTGCCCTGACGCGGCCGCGCCCGTTGCTCCCTGCGGAAATGGATCGGCGTCCTCGCGTTCCCTGACGCATCCCGCCTGCTATCCTCCTCCCCAATACGGAGAGCGCGGGGACGGAATGGACTTCAAGGAACTGGTGCACAGCCGACGCAGCACGCGCGGCTTCGCGGACAAGGCGATCCCGAAGGCGGTGATCCAGGAGATCATCGAGGACGCCAAGCGTGCGCCGTCGTCGATGAACAGCCAGCCCTGGCACGTCCATGTGCTGACCGGCGCACCGCTCGACGAGGTGCGCCGCCGCAACATGGAGGAGATGGCCGCAGGCAAGCCCTCGAAGCGGGACATCTTCACCCACGGCCCCTACGAGGGCGCCCATCGCCAGCGCCAGGTCGACATCGCCAAGCAGCTGTTCGCGGCCATGGGCATCGCGCGCGACGACAAGGCGATGCGCCAGGACTGGGTGATGCGCGGCTTCCGCCAGTTCGACGCGCCGGTCTCGCTGGTGCTGACCTACGACCGCGTGCTCGATCCCGGCGCCACCTGCCACTTCGACCTGGGCGCGCTGTGCTACGGCATCGTGCTGGCGGCGTGGTACCGAGGCATCGGCGCGGTGGTCAACGGCCAGGGCATCGCCCGCTCCGACATCGTGCGCGAGGTCGCGAACATCCCCGACGACGAGGCGATCATGACCTGCGTGGCACTCGGCTATCCCGACGAGGCCTTCGCGGCCAATGCCGTCCGTTCCGAGCGCGTCCCGACGGAGGAGTTCGTGAGGTACGTCGGCTTCGACTGAGACGGTCGGGCGCCGGCCGGGCAGCCAATCGGCCCGGTCGTTGCAAGGCGGGCGTGGCAGGAGAAGGGGACCCGGTCATGCTCACGACGGATACGGCTGTAATGCTCGCCCGCTATGGCGACTGGGCGGACGGGATCCTGTTCAAGGCCATGCGGGATCTTCCTGGCGACGCTGTCTATCGGTCGCGCCAGACCCTGTTCGGGTCGATGATCGGCACGCTCAACCATAATTACCAGGTCGACCTGATCTGGCGCGCCCATCTGCTGGGCGAGAAGCACGGCTTCTCGACGCGGCGCGACCTGCTGCACCCCGACCTTGACGCGCTGGTCGAGGAGCAGACCGCCATCAACAGGTGGTACATCGATTGGGCGAAGGCGCAGACGCCCGAAAGCCTCGGCGAGCGCCTGAAGTTCAACTTCGTGTCGGGCAAGGGCGGAGAGATGACGCGCGGCGGGATGTTCCTGCACGTCGTCAACCACAAGACCTACCATCGCGGATGGGTCGCCGAGATGTTCTTCGATTCAGGCGTAAACCCGCCGGAGACCGACCTCTGCGTCTTTCTCTGTGAAGGCTGAGCACTTCACCGCGGCACCGCGTCCTGCCAAGGGTCGGCAAGGCGCGGATCTTCGACGAAACGGCGGTCGGTGAGCGCGCGCAGGAAAGCGATCAGATCCTGGGTTTCCTGTGCCGACAGCGTGAAGCCCGGCAGGAACTCGCTGGTCAGCGGGCCGCGGCGCCGGCCGCCGGCCGCGTAGTGGGCGATCGCCTCCTCGACCGTGGCGATGCTGCCGTCGTGCATGTAAGGCGCGGTGAGTTCTACGTTGCGCAGGCTGGGCGTGCGGAAGCGGCCCATGTCCTCGGGCCGGCCGGTATGCTCGACCAGACCCGTATTGTCCGGCGGATAGGCGCCCTTGCCGTCGCGATCGTACAGTCCGGTGTTGTGGAAGGCATACTCGGCGAACGGCTTGCGGCTGTGCACGAGGTTGTCGGTGAGGTGCACGCCGCCGTGGCAGTGGAAGCACTCCAGCCGCTCGCTGAAGAACAGCCCTTCGCCGCGTTTGGCGGCCGGCGAGATCGCGTCGGCCTGACCGCCGTAGCGATAGCGGTCGTAGGGTGAATCGGCGGAGATCAGCGTACGCTGGAAGGCGGCCAGCGCCTTCGTGATGCTGCCGAGATCGATCCTGCCGGCGGTCTCGGGAAAAGCGGCGCTGAAGCGCGGCGGATAGGCGGGATCCGCGGCCAGTCGTGCGAACAGCTCGGCCTCGCGTCCGACCATGCCCATCTCGACGGGCGATTCGCCGAACATCGGGATCAGGGCCTGATGTTCGAGGCGTGTCAGCAAGGGGTTCGCCCAGGTCAGGACGGGCAGGTAGGCGACGTTGGCGAGCGACATCGAGTTGCGCGGATGCGCCTCGCCCGTGACGCCCGTCGGTGTCGCGCGACCGTCCGAGAAGGCGCGCGCCTGCACGTGACAGCTGGCACAGGACATCGATCCGTCGACCGACAGGCGCTTGTCGTAGAAGAGGTGGCGGCCGAGATCGACCTTGGCCTGCGACATCGGATTGTCGGCCGGCACGACGGGTGGTGGCAGCCAGGACGGCAGACGCCAGGTCCAGGCGGCGTCCGGAGCGGCCAATGCCACCGTCGCCGCCACGCCGAGGGCGGCGGCGAGGATCAGTGCAGCCGCCCGCCGCATGACTACCGCTTCACCCGGAAGAACTTCTGCTGCGCCGGCTGGCCCGCGAATACGAGGCCGAAGTTGCGCAGCAGCGGATTGCAGTCGCCGTCGGTCGGCGTCGACATGCATCCGGCCGGGCTCTCGGCCTGGTTGCTGTCGACGTTGACTCCTTCAAGCACCGACTTGAGGTCGGCCAGCACCACGTCCTTGTCGGGATCGAACGAACTGAACTCGATCGTCGGGCGGTTCGGGTTGCCGCAGTTGGCCGGCGCCTTGTTCGGGCCCTCGGCGGCGCACATCGTGCTGCCGAGATGGATGGCGAAGCCCAGGCGGTTGCTGGCAGCGCGGTCGCCGAAGCGCGGAACGTCGCCGGGCTTGATGTCCTGCGGGCGGCCGCTGGTCGACAGGTCGACGCGCAGGAACTTGTAGCCAGCCTGCCAGTTCCAGAAGAGCGAGGTCAGGTTGAGCGGCGAGGGCGCGATCGTGGCGTCTGCGTGGTTCAGCTCGAACGGCACGCCCAGGCTGAAGCGCAGGCCGCGATAGGTGCCCGCCGGCACCGTGCCGGCGATGACGTCGCGCGTTTCCTGCGTGCCCGTGAGACAGGGGCCCGTCCGGTTCTCGAAGTCGAGCAGCGCCACGTCGCGGTGCTGCCAGCGTTCGTCCTGGTCGAGCTTCAGCGGCACGGCCTTGCCGGTCGCGTCGATCAGCTCGACGCCCGAGACATAGAAGCGGAAATCCGACGGCGTGACCTTCGAGGCGGTCGCCCCGATTCCCTCGTAGCTGTTGCCGCAGGCGAACGGCTGGTCGCCGACCACCGCGGCGAAGCGGATCGACACCTTGCGATCCTGTTGCGCCGAGGCGGCCTGCGTGAGAAGCGCCGTTGCGGCAAATGCCGCGAGCGCGATGACTGACCTGTTCATTCGTGTTCTCCCTTCGTTGAATTCTCTGCGTGTTGCGTCTCGCTGAGATCGACCAGCAGGACGAGGAGCATCGCGCCGAAGCCCAGGATCGTGATCGGCGTCGCGAACTCGACGTTTGCGAGGTTGGCGGCAATCACCCCCAGCGCGGCGAGGTTGCCGAGGCCCAGCGGCGTGAACAGCCGGGCGCCGATGGCCGATGCGGCGCGGCTGAACAGTTCGGCCGCAACCATCAGGGCAAAGCGCAGCATCAGCCCCGGAACGCGCAGCGCCCGCGCCAGCGGCGAGAGGAGCGCGCCCAGCCCGTCGAAGAAGCGCTGCGCGACGGTGATGGCCGGCGCCGATAGCTGACTCCAGAGAAAGCGCGGTATTCCGTTGGGGCGTGTGAACCATCCGGCCGTCGCCCGCGCCGCGAACGGCAGGACCGCCAGCACGACACCAACGACGACGCCTGCCTTGATGCCGCGCGTGCCGTCGGCGAGCCCGCCGATCGCGGCACAGAGTGCGACGTTCGCGGCGGCTGCGATGCCGAAGGCACCGGCCGTCCGGTCGAAGAACCTTCTCATGGCGTCCCCCTCAATGCTTCGAGGAGGGCGCGCCGACGGCCTCGATCTTGAGCTCGACGTCGATGCTGCCGGCCTTCTCGAAGACCAGGGTCACGGGCACCTTGCCGCCCTGCGCGAGCGGGGCCTTCAGCTCCATGAACATGATGTGGTAGCCGCCGGGCTTCAGCGTCACCGTCTTGCCGGGAGGGATCTCGATGCCCCCCTCGACCTCGCGCATGCGCATGACACTGCCGTCCATCTTCATTTCGTGGACCTCGACCTTCAGCGAGACCGGGCTGCGGGCGGCGATCAGCCGGTCGGGCGTGGTGCCCTTGTTGGTGATGGTGAGGAAGCCGCCGCCCGACTTCGCGGTCGGCGCGGTGGCGCGCGTCCAGGGATGCTCGATCTCCAGCGCGCCGATCTTGTAGTCGTGCGCGGCGGCCGGGAGGCCGAACAGCAGGGTCGGCAGGGCGGCGAGGAGGAGTCTGCGGTGAGTCATGTCGATGTTCCTTCTTTCACGCGGTAGTGGGACGACGGCGGGCGAACAGCTTCTCGAGGCCGGCCAGCAGCAGGACGGAGGCGCCGAAGATCGGCATGAGCACGCACATGGCGGTCGCGGCGACGATCATGCCGCGCGGCCAGCGCAGGTCGACCTTGCGCGGGATGCCGAGGCTGCGGGCGGGACGGCGCAGCCACCACGAGGCGACGCCGCTGATGGTTAGCCACACCAGCGACAGCGCGAAGGCGGTGTTGAGCCAGAGGTTCCACGCGCCGAAGTCGCCCTGATGGACGTGGATGCCGAAGCCGACCATGCGTGGAATCAGCGGCTGCTCGGAGCGCAGGGAATCGCGCGTCACCTGTCCCGTCTTCGGATCGGCCAGCAGGACACGGTCGGCGGAGGGTGGGCCGTCGCGGTTGCCGAGATAGAGTGGCGCGCCCGGCCACGGCGCGAGGCGCACGCTGAGGCTCTGGGTGAAGCCGCGGCGGCGCGCCTCGGCCACGATCTCGTCGATCGGCCCCATGATCGAGGCCATCTGTGCGGCCGGCGCGCCGCCGGGCGAGAAGCCCGCCGTGCTCTTCTGGCCGAGGGCCGACTGCACGCGCGACAGCACCTCGCCGCCCCAGAACGAAGTCCAGGGCAGCGCGCTCACCAGGAAGAACAGGAAGATCGCGGAGAAGAGCACCGCGACCGTGGCGTGGAGGTCCCGCATCATGATGCGCGCGCCGCGGTCGAAGCGCGGCCACAGCGAGGCGAGGAAACCGCGATGGCGCGGCCACCAGAGATAGAGACCGGACACGATCATGAAGATCGCCCAGCCGTCGGCGAGTTCAAGCAGCCAGCTTCCCGGCTTGCCGAGCGGCCAGCCACCGTGCAGCGCGCGGGACAGGCCGGGCAGCCATTCGACGCTGGAAAGCGAGCCCAGCACTTTCGCATCTCGCGGATCGACGAAGATCGGATAGGGGAGCCCCTGCTCGTCGAGCAGGATCACCGTCGTGCTGCGGCCGGGATCGTTCGGCAGGATGATCTCCTGCACCGGCGGCCCGCGATCGGGGGCGGCGTGCTGCGCATGGCCGCCGGCACCGTGACCGTGGCCGCCGGACCGCTGCGCGGTGTAGGTCTTCGGAGCGGCTGCCAGCGCCGCGGCAAGCTGGGCGCTGGGCGCCGTCGTATCGGCGGCGGGCGTCACGAAGCGCAGTTCGGGGTGGCGGTTGTCGATCCACCATTCGGCCCAGAGGTAGAGCGTGCCGGTCGTGCTCTGCCAGAGGACGAACGGGATCACGAGCAGCGCCGCCAGGAAGTGCCAGCGCCACAGCGTGGCGTAGAGGCGGATCCGCGACGGCGGCGCGTCGGGCGCGGTGGCTTCGGTCGTGTGGGTCGTGGTCATCGCGTCGGCTCGCTCACGAAGGCGATCTTGGAGAGGCCGCCCTTGGAAGCG
>LSKJ01000181.1 GCA_001557035.1 Rhodospirillaceae bacterium CCH5-H10
CAAGGAGAAGTCACATGGCCAACATCGGTTCCTTCAAGAAGTCCGGCAACGAGTACCAGGGCGAGATCGTCACGCTCAGCGTCCAGACCAAGGGCGTCCGCATCGTCCCCGAGGCCAACCGCTCGAATGACAACGCCCCCAGCCACCGGGTCTTCGTCGGCCGCGCCGAGATCGGGGCCGCCTGGTCGAAGCGCTCCAACGAGGGCCGCGAATACCTCTCGCTCAAGCTCGACGATCCGAGCTTCAACGCACCGATCTTCGCCAACCTGTTCGACGACGAGGACGGCGAGGGTTCTTCCCTGATCTGGTCGCGCAGCCGCAAGAAGAACGGCGAGTAAGCCGACGCCCCCGAGGCCCCGCCCGGTCCGCCGGGCGGGGTTTTTCCTTTGCTCGCGATGCGCGCGAAAGCCGTGACGGCTGCATGAGGAGCAAGGCTCCGCCGTCAACGCGGTCAGGTTTGAATGTTCCTCCGTATGCACATGACGGTCGACGTCTGCCGGGTCGGGATTCAATGTCGTGAACTTGGGCGCGTCCGGCTCCGCCGGACCGGGCTCTATGCGGCCGCTTGGGAGGGGTTTGGCGGCCGCACGAAGCCGCCCTTCGGTTGAAGGGAGGGAAGGGCGTCTTCGCCTTGCGGTAACGATCCCTCGCGCGATATCAGCTCTTCACGTTAGGTACGTCATCCTCGAGCAGTTCGGCGGGTCGCACACTCAGCGCCTGCGCCGCCTGCAAGATGGTCAGCAGGGTTGCGTTCTGCAGGCCGCGTTCGATCGCACTGACATGAGCCCGGTCAACGCCCATACGCTCAGCCACTGCCTCTTGGCTGAGACGCGCCGCTAACCGATAGCGACGGACGTTGGCTCCGAAGACCCTGCGAATATCCATCCGCAGGATAGGAGGCGGTCGCGTATTCTGGCGCTACGTACTATAATACGCGGCCATTTTGCTGTTATGACCATGTCTCTATGCTTTCATGCACATCAGGCGTCGATTGCAGCCGCCGCGGCCTTGGTGGCTGCACGAAATGGTTGTCGCGATGCGCTGCGTGCATCACCACCGATCCACTGTGCTGTGACCATGCGGTGGCCCGGGTTCCCGCGTAATTCTTCCCTCGCTTGCGAGCCGCCATGACGACACCTCCCTTCGACGATAGCCCACCCGTAAGCGCGCGGGTTACGCCCTATGACGAGCGGCATTTCGTGACCTACCTCCGCCTGCTCGACGCTGCGGCTGAGGGCGCTGACTGGCGAGAAGCAGTGCGAATCGTATTTGGCATCAATCCCGAGCGCGAGCCCGAGCGCGCCCGCCTGGTCCATGACAGTCATTTGGTGCGCGCCCGCTGGATGACGGAGAATGGGTATCGTCATCTGTTGCGCCCACCGCTCAACTGACGAGCTTGCGTCAAAAGAATCGCCCTCAGATAGACGCTTGGGGGCCGCTACAGGTGACATCGCGCGTCCCGCGTTTGGGTTCTTCCACAACCGGTGGTCGCATGGAATGCTTGGGTCGGTTAGGCCATGCAATCTCTTGAAGACGGAGGTCGTGGATGACGAAGAGACCCGATTGGAGGTCACCAGACTATGTCGAGGCACTGAAGGACCTCGATCGTGCCGGATTCGCGTGGGAATTCCTGCGGCGCAACCCGGCATACCGAGACGACTACGACAAAATTGCTGACGACCCCGACGAATCGGAACTGAGCCCAGCGGCGGTTGGCCGGCGCTGGGGGCTTTCCTTTCGCCTGCGATCCGGCACTCGACGCCTCTGCCGCGCCGGTTCTGTGGCGGCCGGATCTATTACCCCATGCAGTGATCCTCGTTCCTGCACCTGACGGCTTCAGTCAAGCTTATCGCTTCGAGGCTCTTGCCGACCTATCGCCGTTGTTGGGTCCAGAACCTCGCGGCGAGTGCCATGGCGTCGTGAACGACTCCGATGGCCCGCATCGCCTGTGGCTCCAAGGCTTAGGCACGGCGATGCCGATGGCGGCACTCGTTCCCCTGGATGAGACCGTTCTCCTTCGTCTTGCCGGCCTGTTGCGCTTCAAGCGTCGCCTCGACGGCCATCCGGCAGGAGCCCTCCCGCGTGCCTGGCGGATAACGGCCCGCCTGCGCGAACGACTCCTCGGCATGATCCGTGCGCTGGACGGGCACCTGGAGGGAGCGAGCTATCGCGAGATCGCGCAGGTGCTTCATGGCTCGGATGCCGTTGCCCGTTATCCCTGGAAGACCTCATCCATCAGGGGCCAGACGATCCGATTGGTCGCAGACGCAGTGGCGACGATGAACGGGGGCTATCGAAAGCTGCTGCGCGCAAGCAGCTAGCAGCGCGTCCCGCGCTCGCCACGCCGTGGGGTGCCGCCGACATAGCAAACCACTTCGTCATCCTCCTGCGCCGTCCTCCTCCGCCACGGTGATCGTGCTCCCGCCGTCACCGCCGGCGGCTCTCACCAGGTTCCTGGAGGCTCTCCCATGCCCGATCCCGCCGCCGGTCTGCCGCCACGGTTTCTCCGCACTGCTGAAGCCGCGCGCTTTCTCAGCCTCTCGGGGCGCACTTTGGAAAAGCATCGGACTTACGGCACCGGCCCGACCTATCGAAAGATCGGCGGCCGCGTCGTCTATGCCGTGGAAGACCTCAAGGCATGGGCCGATCGCGGCGCCAAGACCTCGACCTCCGATCCCGGCGCCGGGACCGTGCTTCCGGCCAAACGGCATATGGCGACTCCGCCCGTCCCCGCCGCCCGGCTTCGGCGCTGATCGGAGGCGGGGCGTGACCTCTCGACATAAGCGGGCCAGCGAGCGGGACCAGCTCGACCTATTCCGGGCGCTGCCGGGTGACCTCGCCCCGCGCGACGCGCAGGACCTCATGGCCTACCCCTTCTTCTCCCTCGCCAAATCGAAGCGCGTCCGGCCGATCGATTACCGTACTCGTACCGTCGCAATCCGGGTCGAGGCCGTGCCCGACCACGGCATGGCCACCATCTGGGACGCCGACGTGCTGATCTGGGCCGCCTCCCAGATCGTCGAGGCGAGAGACGCCGGCCTGAAGACGTCCCGCCTGATGGCCGCGACTCCCTACGAGATCCTGACCTTCGTCGGCCGCGGCACCGGTGCACGGGATTATGACCGCCTGAAAGCGGCGTTCGACCGGCTGCAGTCGACCACCGTGCAGACCTCGATCCGCCAGCCTGCAGAGCGGCGGCGTCACCGCTTCTCCTGGATCAACGAATGGAAGGAGACGGCCGACCCGAACGGCCGCCCGCTTGGGCTAGAACTGATCCTGCCGGACTGGTTCTATGCCGGTGTCCTGGACGATGCGCTTGTGCTCACCATCGACCGGGCATACTTCGATCTGACGGGCGGGCTGGAACGCTGGCTCTACCGCGTCGTGCGCAAGCATGGCGGCCGCCAGGCCGGCGGCTGGAGCTTCGATTTCCTGCATCTGCACGCCAAGTCCGGGAGCCTCTCGCCGCTCAAGCACTTCGCCTACGATCTGCGCGAGATCGTGCGGCGCCAGACACTGCCCGGCTACCGGCTGCTCATCGAGCGCGGGCGCCGGGGCGCCGAACGCCTGGTCTTCACGCCGATCCTCCGCGAACCGTTCGTGACGACATTGCGCAGCAACGCACCAACCGCTCGTCCTGGGGACAAGCTGTGACTGGCCTCGTGCTATCGGGGACGACGCCCATCGTGCCATCGGGGACCCGATTCTCGTGCTATCGGGGACTGCAATCGCCTGAAAGTCTTTGGCGTTCAACAGGTTGGAGCGGCCGTAACTTCTCTAACTCAGATTCCTTCGGAATCTGTCTAACGGACCGGCCTCATCCACCGTCGGGGATAACAGGTTGCCCGGTAAGGGAACTGTTCAAACGCGTGCCTCCCACCCGGGCTGGAGGTGCCGCTTGAGTGACCTCACGCACGTCGAGCTCCAGTGGCTCGAGAAGCAGACCGAGCATTGGATCCGCTTCGGCCGTGTCGCAGCGGAGCAGATCCTCGATCGTCGTCGGCGTGTCCTGTCCTTTGCTCCCGGCAGCATCTTTGCCTTCGTACGCTGGGCGGCCAACGATTACGGCACGGTGGCCTCGCGGATCGACATCCTGCGTGCCGTCCGGGCCAGCGAAGCCTGCGCGACAGTTCCGTTTGTGCGCCCTGGCGCCGACATCCTGCTGCGGGCGTCCGGCTGGCCGAAGGTCAAGCACGTGCTGCAGATGATCGACATCGTCGACTCGCTGGGCATCGATGCGGCCGACGCAGCACCGGACTATTGGCGTCACGTTCACAATCGTCTGTCGGTCGGCGAAGCGCTCCGACCCTACACCTTGGCGCGGCACAAAGCCTGGCTTCTTCGGCAGCGGATTGATCCATGACCGGCCGAGCGCACGTGCTCGTGGCCACGCTCGCCGGTGTTGGCGCCCTGGCGTTAACCTTCGGCAGGGGTGCGCTTCCGCTCTACGTGTGGAACGCCTCGGCAAGTGTGCCTGTGGGTCTCTACCGGCTGCAGTCCACTGGCGAGCGGTACATCACCGAACTTGTCGCCATCCTGCCTCCAGAGCCCCTCGCGACCTTCCTCGCAGACGGCGGCTATCTGCCGCCCAGCGTTCCCTTGCTGAAGCGCGTCCTGGCGCTTCCCGGGCAGACCGTCTGCAGGGAAGGGCTCACGGTAATGATCGATGCGACCCCGATGGGCGCGGCGCGCGAACGCGACGGACAGGGTCGGCTGCTTCCCGTCTGGCAGGGATGCCGCGTCATCGCCGCGGGCGAGCTCTTCCTGATGAACTGGCAGTCGGCGGACTCTCTGGACGGGCGGTACTTCGGGCCGCTTCCGGCGTCCGCCGTCATCGGCCGCGCGCACCCCGTCTGGATCGAGAAGGAGGATTGACCATGCAACGCTCTCGCGTTCAAGCAGCCGCTCCCTTGTTCGCGCGGCGCCGCGGCCCTTTCTCCTTCCCGGCCAAGCTCCGACGAGCCGTCGCCCGATTGGCGGCGCCGATGATTGTGATCCTGCTGGCGTCGTGCGCGACCGGGTTTGCTGGGCGAGTACATGCTCAATCCGCTGTCGTTGCGCAGTCCCAAGGCGTATCTACCGCCGATCCTTTCTCGCGTTTCGTTATTGAAGCCGCACATCGGTTCAGCGTGCCGGCTTCCTGGATCAGCGCCGTGATGGCGATGGAAAGTGGCGGCGACGTGCTGGCGCTCTCGCCACAAGGCGCTATGGGGTTGATGCAGATCATGCCCGACACCTGGGCCGATTTGCATGCCCGTCATGGGTTCAGTGCCAACCCCTACGATCCTCGCGACAACATTCTCGCCGGCGCGGCGTACTTACGGGAGATGCACGATCGCTACGGCTCGCCGGGGTTTCTGGCTGCCTACAATGCAGGTCCTGCGCGCTACGACGAATACCTGGCGACGGGCCGCGAGCTGCCGGCCGAGACCCAGCTCTACGTCGCCATGCTCGCACCGCTGATCGGAGAAGGGCAAGCCAATGGCATGATCACCCTCAGCCGTAGCGTCATGTCGTGGAGGGACTCGCCGCTGTTCACTGCACATGACCAGGGCAATTCTGCGGCCATGCCGTCATCATTCCGAACGCAATCAGACCGAACGTTGGCCGGCCGTTCTGTTGCCGGCGTATCTGTGCTGGTGCCACAAGCTGACGGACTGTTTGTGCGCCGTGGAATTGCAAGGCAGCTGCCGTGATACGACGCGCCGGCGATCGTATGCTTTCGATCATTCCGGCAAAGGTGCTCATGAGGTTTATCAGTCGAGGGGCACTAGATCATGGACGGCAAGATAAAGCGGGTTGCCCCGCTGCCGGCGCCATGCGCCTGAAAGCCTGTCTGCACGTTGTTTCTTGAGCAGATCGCGGCAGCTTGTGGCGATGCGTGGGCGGCTCTTGAATCGATTTGTCGTTTGCATTCAACGCTCCGAGCGCCGTCGCTCGAAGGCATAGCTTCCGCCGCTACGCTGGAACGACCTTTTCTACGCCACGCGACGATGCGCGAAGTCTGCCTCTTGTGGGTCCTCGCGCGGCCTCCAATCGTCATGCCATGGCACGCGATGACGACGATTTCCGGCTCCGGCCCGGCACGATCCGGGATCGGGGCAGTGCGCGGATTGGCGGACGTCACGTCGGCGGCGTGCGGGCCCGCCCGACCAGCTTCGCAGGCCAGGTTCAACAGGCCATCCGGCGGTCCGGCGGTGATCCTTCCCGGTTGAATGGGACCGGGAAGGAAAGCGGCCGGTTCAATGCGCGGGGGCGCGGTGCGGCGGTGGTGGCGGCGCTGAAGGATCGGAGTGCCTGGAGGCGGGACGGTGGCGTCCGCACACGGTCGCGGCGCGTCGCGGTGAAGGCCCGCGTCGTGAAGCTCAATCCACAGCGCGGCGCCGCCCGGGGACGGCAATTCGTCAGCGCCAAGGCGATCGACGCCCACCTGCGCTATCTCCAGCGAGACGGCGTGACGAAGGACGGGGAGAAGGGGCAGGTCTATTCGGCCAGCCGGGATGTCGAGGACGGTCGTGCGTTCGTCGAACGCGGTCGCGAGGACCGTCACCAGTTCCGCTTCATTGTATCGGCCGAGGACGGTGTCGAACTCTCCGATCCACACGCCACCACCCGCGATCTCATGAAGCAGATGGAGGCCGACCTCGACACCAGGCTCGACTGGATCGCCGTCGATCACCACAACACCGGCCATCCCCACACCCACATCATCGTCCGGGGTGCCACTGACGACGGCAAATCCCTCAACATCGCGGGTGACTACATCGCCTATGGAATTCGGGAGCGGGCGAGCGAGTTCGTGACCCGGGAACTCGGCCGCCAGACCGAGCAGGAGGTGTCCCGGGGCCTGGAGCGGGAGATCGATGCCGACCGCTTCACCCGGCTCGACCGCATGCTGATCGCCGAGCAGCGGAGCCGCAACGAGTTCGCCGACCTGCGGCCGGACCGGGACATGCTCGACAGCCTGCGGCAAAACCGGGCGCTACTGATCCAGCGGGCACGCAAGCTGGAACGCATGGGCTTGGCCACTGAGTTGGAACCCGGGCGATGGAGTGTGTCGCCCAGGGCCGAGCCTGTCTTACGGGAGCTGGGCGAGCGCGGCGATATCATCAAGACCATGCACCGGGCATTGGACCGGGAAGGGTTGGCCGATGTCCGGCCCATCGCGGGCTATGTCCTTCACCAGGAGAAGATGACGGAGCCGATCGTCGGCCGTGTGCTCGACAAGGGGCTGGGCGGCGACGAGATGGGTGAGCGGGTGCGGCTGGTGATCGACGGCGTGGACGGGCGTGTCCATCACCTCGAGATTGATCCGGCCCGTGCCGAGGAGGTGCAGCGGGGCATGATTGTGGCGGCGGGGTTCGCCCAGGCCGGACCGCGCGCCTCGGACCGCAACATCCTGGCGATTGCCGGCAAGGAGGGCATCTATCGGCCGGCCAGGCATCTGGAGCAGGCGGTCGGCACCGTCGAGCGTCTGGGCGGCGATCCCGCAGCCTATGTCCGATCCCATGTCCGGCGCCTGGAGGCGCTGCGCCGGGCGGGCCATGTCGAGCGCATCGACGCCGACCAGTGGCGCGTTCCGGCCGACTTGCCCGAACGCGGGCAGGCCTACGATCTCGCGCGGGACCGGACGACCGGCGGTATCAGCGTTCTCTCGCCCACGGGCCTCGAGCAGCAGGTCGGCCACGACGGTGCGACTTGGCTCGACCGCGAGCTGGCGTCCCGGCAGCGCACGGTCGTCGCCGACGAAGGGTTCGGCCGCGAGGTGACGGCGGCACTGGCCAAGCGCCGGCGTTGGCTGGCTGACAAGGGCTACGCCGCCGACCTTGGCGACGGCCGAGTCCGTGCGCCAAGAGATTTGGTGCAGCGGCTGGAGGCTCATGACATCGAGCGCGCGGGCAGGGCGCTCGCCGGCGAGCGGGGCCGGCAATGGCGGCCCGCCATTGCCGGCAACGAAGTCAGCGGCCAGCTCGTCGGTTCTGCGGAGCTTTCCAGCGGCCGGTTCGCCATGATCGATGATGGGCTGGGTTTCAGCCTCGTCCCCTGGCGGCCTACCCTTGAACCTCATATCGGCCGCGTCATATCCGGCGTCGCCATGCCTGGCGGCGATGTGGATTGGGCGCTCGGGCGAAGCCGGGGGTTGGGGCTGTAAGCCTAGCGCCAGGACGCCAGACCTACACGCCAGCCCTCCAATCCGACCTATGCCGACGCCATTCTCGACCGCCTCGCCCACAACGCTCAACAGCTCAACCTGTCAGGCGACAGCCTGCGGCGAACCCGAACAAAATAAATCCACAAGAGTTGACCGAACCGACCGGTCGGTGCCACAAATCTTCAGCCAGCGAGGCCCCGCCCTGGGCGGCATCACGTCGGAACACAGGGCGCCATCAAGTCGGAATGCCTGGGCGGCTTCATCGGAATCCGCATAGTGTGGCGGAAAGTAACCGACACTGCGAATGTAGCGTGCGAGTGGCGCGAAGCCGAAGCACTCGTCGGTTCCGGGGATTGGCCAGGCTAAGCCCTTGTTCTTGTTTCAACTCTTCCCGGAACGGCTCTTATACCAACCGTCTGAACCGGTGACTCTTATGTGATTTGCGCTGGAGGTCGGGGCTCGATTCTTTGAAGCGACAAGATCGTTGAGGAGGTCGGGATGTCGTTGGCGATAACGCGGAGGGATTTATCGGCGGAGGCCCTTCGCGGTCATGCCCGTCGGTGTCAGGACGTCCAGCAAGCGTGCCGTCTGTTGGCGCTGGCGCTGGTGCTGGACGGGGCCTCTCGGACGGACGCGGCCCGGGCGGGCGGGATGGACCGCCAGACATTGCGGGACTGGGTGATCCGCTACAACGAGGCGGGAGTGGAAGGGCTGCTCGACCTGCCGCGCTCGGGGCGGCCGCCGCGGCTGAACGCCGTGCATCTGGCCGAGCTTGCGCGGCTGGTCGAAGAAGGCCCGGATATCGAGGTGCATGGCGTGGTGCGCTGGCGCTGCGTCGATCTCCAGGCCGAGATCAAGGCGCGCTTCGATGTCGATCTCTCGGAGCGCCAGGTCGGCCGGATTCTCGGACAGCTCGAGTTCACGCGTCTGTCGGTGCGGCCACGCCATCCGCAGACCGACGAGGCAGAGCAGCAGGCGTTTAAAAAAACTTCGCAAGCCTGGTGAAAGAGGCGCTTCCCGCCACCGCCAACGGCAAGCCGATAGAGGTCTGGTTCCAGGACGAAGCGCGGATCGGCAAAAAGGGCACCCTGACCCGCCTATGGGCCCGCATCGGCTCGCGGCCTCGCGCCCCGCGCGATACCTGCTACGAGTGGGCCTACCTGTTCGGTGCCGGTCTGCCCCGAGCGCGCCGTCGGTGCTGCCCTGGTGATGCCCTATGCCGATAGCGAAGCCATGAACCTCCATCTCCAGGAGATCGGCCGCGCGGTGGCTCCCGGAACCCATGCCATCCTCGTGCTCGACGGCGCTGGATGGCACACCAGCCACACTCTGGATCCGCCAGACAACGTCACGCTTCTCTGCCTGCCGCCCTACTCACCCGAACTCAATCCGGTCGAGAACGTCTGGGAGTACCTGCGCAAGAACAACCTCGCCCTGCGCGTCCATGACACCTACGACGCCATCGTCGATGCCTGCTGCAAGGCTTGGACTGACCTTCTCGCCTCTCCGCAAAGGATCGTATCCATCACCAGCCGGCGATGGGCTGAACTGTCATGAGTTCTGTCGGTTGGTATGACGCCCCTCACTCTTACTCAGCAGTCAGCAATATAGGCAACACTTGGATGCCTGAAGAATGACCGGACCAAGCCGGGTCGGCTGCCGATATCGGCGAGTTGTGCAGTCACCCGTTGTTCCAGGCGCTCGCCCTTGAGCGGCGGCCGGCGCGCATTGCCTGTGCGTTTGGCGTGGCTCCAGACGAGTTCGTCGGGGTTGAGGTCTGGGGCATAGCCGGGCAGGAAATGCAGCGTCAGCTTGGCATCGAGTTTGTTCACGTAGTCCCGTACCAGGCGTGTCCTGTGCGCGGGGAGACCATCGACGATCAGGTGCAGAGGCTTGCGCCGGCCACGCATCATGCGGCGCAGCAAGGTGATGAACAGGGCTCCGTTCAGGCCCCCGGCGTAGGTGGCGAACCAGAACGCCCCCTTGGCGCTGACGGCCGACGCGGCGCTGATGCCCTGGCGTTGCCCCGGCACCGACACCACCGGGGTCTGCCCTTTGGCGCCCCACGTCGTGCCCTGCACCGCATCGGCGCGAAAGCCCGACTCATCCCAGAAGTAGATATCCGCCTTGTCCCGCTTGGCTTGGCGGGCAATCGCCGGGTAGGTTTCTCGCTGCCAGTGTGCGATCGCCTCAGGGTCACACTGATAGGCGCGCTGCAGCGGCTTCTGCGGCGTCAATCCCACCCGCACCAGCAACGCTCCCACCGACGCCAGACTCAACGTCACGCCGAAACGCTGCGCGATGAGATCGCGGGCGATCTGGCGCGTCCATAGGCCAAAGTCGAAACTCGCCCTCGCGAACACGTTGACCCGCCACTTTGCGGATGGCTTCCAGCGTCGCGTGATCGAGGGTGCGGCCATCTCGCTTCATCGTGAAGCGCATACTTGCACGTCTTCATACTGTTGTCTAAGAGCCGTTCCAAGAAGTATGGATTCAGGAACAAGGGTTTAGTCTGGTCAAGCGCCTGAGCATGATGCGGATCATGGCCAGTCGGACGAAGGCGACGACAGTTGCGGCATATCGCTCGAAGTCACGAGCGAGCCTGCGGTTGCGGCTGATCCAGGCGAAGGTGCGCTCCACGATCCAGCGCTTTGGCATGACGACGAACTTGTGCAGTTCGGTGCGTTTGACGATCTCGATCTGCCAGTTTCCAGTATCGGCCACGACCTTGGCCATCTTGGGCCCTTGATAGCCGGCGTCGGCGAAGATCTTGATGATCGAGGGAAAGCGGCGGGCGTCATCGCGCAGCAGACGGCGCGTGCCGTCGCGATCTTGCACGCTGGCGCGATGGACCACGACGTTCAGCAGCAAGCCGAGGGTGTCGACGAGGATGTGCCGTTTGCGGCCGGTGACCTTCTTGCCCGCGTCGTAGCCTTGCGGGTCGATCGGCGCCCCCCTTTTTGTGCCGCTTTGGCGCTCTGGCTGTCGAGGATCGCCACCGTCGGCTGGGCCTTGCGCCCCGAGGCCTCGCGGACTTGGGCATACAAGGCCTGATGCAGCCGCAGCAGCGTGCGATCCGACCGCCACAGCGAGAAGTATTCGTAGACGGTGCTCTTGGGCGGCAGGTCCCTGGGCAAGGCGTCCCACTGGCAGCCGGTCGACAGCAGATAAAACACCGCGTTCAGCACCTCCCGTATGTCCACGTCGCGCGGCCGGCCACCCCGTCTGGCCGGCGGGATCAGGGACCCGACAAGCGCCCATTCCGCGTCCGTAAGATCGCTCGGATAGCGCAACCCTTTGCGGTCATGCGATTGGCGATGCTCTTGTGTCCACATGCGGCACCTTCCTTCAAACCCTCAGGTGCCGCGCAGTGAATCATAACTGATTCATCCGACTCAACTTCTTTTCGGATGGGCTCTAACTTACTGACGTACGAGTAAGAACTGACTCTAGCCGAACCACTGACCGGATCTATGCTTGGCGGATGGATTTTGGCGTGCGCAGCAAGGCGATAAGCGGCAGGCCGATGAAGCCGATCACCGCCATGAGCAGGAAGTTGTTGAGATAGGCAATCATCAACCCCTGTCGAACCAGTTCGAGATCGAGCATCGCGGTCCCGACCAAGCCGGGCGGCAACCACGGCATGGTTGCTCCGGGGTCGTGGAACCATGTCGAGAAAACGGTGAGGCGTTCACCGAGCTCGCCCCGGTTGATTGCCGCGAAATGCTCGAGCATCCCAACCGAAATCGCGATACCGACGCTACCTCCGAAATTGCGGAAGAGGCTGTAGAGACCAGTCGCCTGGAGGCGGAATTGACCGGGAAGAGTGACGAAGGCAAGCGCACTGCTGCTTGCGAATACGAAACCAAGTCCACCCCCTTGTAGTAGACCGGTCCACGTCACCAACCAGTCATCAACGTTCATGTCGAATCCCGACGTCGCCCACATGGCGATCATGGCCATGACTATGCCAAGCGACATCAGGATTCTGGAGTCGATGCGCCCGGCCATGCGGCCCGCGATAACCATGGTTACCATCATGCCGACCCCGCGTGGCGCGAGCAGGATGCCCGTATCCAGGACCGTCATGCCACGCAACTGCTGAAGGAACAGGGGTAGCAAGACCATGCTACCGAGAAACACCATTCCGACCACCAGCATAAGCGTAGTGCAGAGTGTGAAATTAAGATCCTTGAAAACCTTGAGAGAAACCAGCGAGTTCTCTGACGTCGCCAGATGGACGACGAAGACGTAGAACGCCGCAGCTGTAATCGCGGCTTCAACGATGGTCTCTTCTGATTCGAACCATCCATTTCTTTCGCCACGGTCGAGCATCAGCTGGAGCGCCCCCACCGCAATCGCGAATGCCACGAACCCGAACCAATCGAAGCGGACCTGCTTCCTCGGCGATTCGCCGAGAAAAACCATGATGCCGAGAAACGCCAGGGCTCCTAGCGGCAGGTTGATATAGAATACCCAGCGCCAGCTGTAGGAATCGGTCAACCAGCCGCCGATGATGGGCCCCAGCACCGGGCCCACCATCACGCCCACCCCCCAGATGGACATGGCCGAGGCATGCCGTTCGGGCGGGTATGTATCGAGCAGTATCGCCTGCGAGAGCGGAACCATCGCGGCGCCACACGCGCCCTGGAGGATGCGGGAGATGACCATTTCCGATAGGGATCCGGCGGCGCCGCAGGCCATCGAACTGATCGTGAACCCGAAAATGCAACCGAGGAAGACGCGCCGTCGGCCGAATCTCTGCGCCAGAAAGCCGATTGGCAGCGTCATGATCGCCATGGCCGCCACGAACGAAGTCACTGTCCACGACACCTGATCGCGGGTAGCGTTCAGGCTTCCCTGCATGTGCGGCAGCGCGACGTTCGCGATCGTGCTATCAAGGGCATAGATGGTCGTCGCGAGCATGACCGACGCCGTGATACCGGCCCGGCTGACGCGCGGACCAGAGCCCGCGTCGCTCACTCAGCGTTGCCCGCACGCCCTACGGCACGGGCGACCAGGCTAGGCAAGGGTCGATTATAGCCGGTGTCGATCGTCACCTGCGCGCTCATCCCGGCGCGCAACAATGGGAGCGACCGCGCCTCCAGAAGTCGGATGCGAACTGGAATTCTCTGGACAATCTTGACCCAGTTTCCGCTCGCGTTCTGCGGCGGAATGAGGGCGAATTCCGCTCCCGTCGCAGCCCCGATGCTGTGCACCTCGGCCGGGAGTTTGACGCCGGGGAAGGTGTCGACGGTCACTTCCACGGGTTGCCCGGCCACGACGCGGGTGAGATCAGTTTCCTTGAAGTTCGCTTCGATCCACTTCTGACTCGTCGCAACCACCGAGAATAGCGGCACTCCGGGGCGGACATGGTCTCCGGGGCGAATTGAATCGACGCGCGACACGATGCCGTCAACCGGCGAGAATACCTTCGTGCGCTCCAACGCGACCCGTGCCTCGTCTACCATGGCCTGAGCTTGCCTGACGGCTGGATGCCGGTCGGCGGGAGCCAGTTCGTCACCGCCGAGATCCACAACCAGACGTTCGATCTCCTGTCGAACGATCGCCATCTGTTGACGGGCGCTGTCCATCCGGTTTCTGGCTTCGTCGAGCTTGGAGACGCTCACGACACTTCTTGCGGCGAGCGTCGCACCACGATTGTGTTCGCGCTCAGCATAGCCCGCCATGATGGTGGCCAGTTCTAGTTCTTCGTGCTTCTGCCGGATCTGGGCGCGCAACGCGTCGAGCCGCGCGATCACGGTGGCCCGCTCGGCCTCGGCACGCGACAACGCGATTCGGTACACTTCGTCGTCAATTGTCAGAAGCGGATGTCCCGCGGGGACGGCTTCGTTCTCACCCACCAGCACGGAGGCGATGCGTCCGGAAACCTCCGCTGAAATTGTCGTCTTCGCCGCCCTCACATAGGCATTGTCGGTCGAAACGTAACGCGCGCCGTAGACGTACCAATATCCGCCGCCCGCTATGGCGACTAAAGGCACCAATGCGAGGAGAAGGGCCCGGGTTCGTCGTCGCGAAAATCGCCGGGGACGGATCGCAATCGCTGGAGGCGGGGCGTCGCTCATTCTGGTCTCGGCCGTGCCTTCGATCGAGGGCTGTCCCTGCCAGCTCTTGACATGTTGTCGCGCGCAACCGCCAGCGCCCGTAGCAGCGTCGATCGATCCTCCGGGCGGAGACCGGTCATCGCCAGTTCACGGGTTTCCGTCGCCAGATCTTCCATACGTGCGATCAGCGGTCGGGCCTTGCGCGTGGCAAATAGCCGCCATGCGCGCCGGTCCTGCGAATCCGCGCGGCGTTCGATCAGCTCCGAACGCACGAGGCCGTCCAGTACGCGACTGACCGAAATCGGCTGCAGTTCCATGATCTCGGCCAGATCGGCGGCACGCAATCCCGGTTGGCGAGCTACGTGGACGAGAAGTCGCCAGCTCGATTGACCCAACCCACTCCAGGCCATCTGGGTGGCGAAGTGGCGGCGCATCAATCGCGCTACGTCGTAAACCAACATGCCCATGGTTCGCGTGGGGTCGTCCGACTCGGTGGATCGCTTTAGCGAGAGTGCCATTAGTAAGTAAGCTAGGCTTATTTATTTCTGGTCGCAAGCGGACAGAACGGAAGAATTAGAGACGGCAATACAAGATGCTAGATTTCTGGGGCCGAGCTCTGCCAAGTGATGATTTCTCTCAACCCTAGCAGCCAGATACAACACCTTGAGAATCCAGCGCCATCTCACTTCAGCGCTGACTCGCCGAGGCTTTCGCGTCGCGGGGGACGTGATAGAGCCTTAGAGGTGTTTGTGCTTCCGGATATTTGCAGGATTGCGTCAAGATGGTCGCATGCGAAGTGACGCCGATGCGCAGCGTGGCTTTGCATGAATAGTTGTGGCAATAATATACAAAGTGTATGATATGTAATAAGTATTATGTGCGGAGTGCTTTGATGCGCGATCCCGACAAGAGTGTCGGCTTTCTTGTGGGTGACGTCGCGCGATTGCTGCGACGCAACTTTGATCGTCGGGCGCAGCGGCTCGGCCTTTCGCAGGCCCAGTGGAGGGTGCTCGCTTATCTGTCCCGTCAGGAAGGCGTGAATCAGGTCACGCTTGCCGACCGGCTGGAGATTCTACCGATCACGCTGGTCCGCCTGCTCGACCGCCTTCAGGCAAGTGGTTTGATAGACCGGCGACCCGATCCTCATGATCGGCGAGCCTCACAACTCTACCTTACCACCAAGGCACAGCCTCTGCTTGCTCGCATGTGGTCTCTGGCCGCCAAAACTCGGGAAGAAGCGCTGGCGGACTTGCCGAACCAACAACGAGAGATGTTCATCAATACACTACGTCGCTTAAGGCGGAATCTTCTTGAAGTTGAAAGTACCGCCAACCGGAGCGTCAAGGTGGAGAGATAGATTACCAATGTAACATACGCTCAATCAGCCAAGTCACGTCGATCTGGCGCGAGATTCACTCCGCGGTCGGAGGTGCCGTTACGCCAAACGACACCCAATGCCGCCGTCCGTGCCGTATGACAACGAGGCAATAGAGAATCTGGAAAGTGGTTGTTGGCCTATCGTCACTCCTGCGGATAACGCCACGGCTTGGTAGGCTGAGTCGCGCCCTCGTCGATGGTCCATTGAGGCAGAGCGAGGCCCGCAGTCACGTCGGTAAACACCATGTGAACACGCGTACCGATGCCAACACGACATACCATCTCCGGTGGCGCCAACCGGCCATCTGGCGTGACGAGGTTGCCGACCACGCGCAAGGCCTCATGCTCACTTGGTTGACCTTTCTGCGTATCGAGGTCGACCAGAAGGATGAGATAGGGTGTGTGACTCTTGAAGGCCGGCTGAATGGCATGATGGACTTCGGTGTAGGAGTGGACGGCACCGCTACCC
This sequence comes from Rhodospirillaceae bacterium CCH5-H10, assembly GCA_001557035.1. GTDB lineage: Bacteria > Pseudomonadota > Alphaproteobacteria > Reyranellales > Reyranellaceae > Reyranella. Next base: position 16,064 of record LSKJ01000181.1, read on the forward strand.
TCCACCGGCACCCAATCCGACTTTGGGCTGGCGCACCATGGACAGGCCGTGGTTGGCGGATAACGCAATAGGCCGCAGGCTCCACATCGGTGCAAATGGAAGTCGTGAGCAGCGCAGTGTTTGAAATACGCTAGGTTCTCAACATCGAGGTCACTGGCGTCGAGCGGCATGTCGAGGTAGGTGGCTTGGATTGCCATAGTAATGTTCCTTTTTTACAGCTCAGTCGCGCCGCATGACCATGGCCGAGCCAGTGCCGGGGTTCGCCCAGCCCATATTGGCCGTCACTTCGCATTTCTCGACCTGCCGGCAACCGCCCTCACGGTAGTCGTAAGTATGGCGGCGCCTGCCGTTGGGCCCTATAGGGCACGAATCGTCGACGTCATGGCGTAGCTGGCGCACGTTCTCGATCACCATGTTCAGCCCGTGCGTGTAGCCCTCGCAGAGATGACCGCCGCTGGTGTTGTTCGGGCGCCGCCCGCCCAGGCGAATCGTGCCATCGCTGACATAGTCTCCGCCTTCACCTTTCTTGCAGAAACCATAATCCTCGAGCTGCAGCATTGTGGTGAAGGTGAAAGCGTCGTAGGAGCCTGTGACGTCGACGTCCTCCGGTCCGACCCCGGAATTTGGCCACAGGATCTCCCGCGCATAACGGCCGGCGACCGTCGAGATAGGGCCGTGCTGGTAGTGCATATCGAGGCGTGGCTTGTTGCACCTACCAACAACGCCACGGATCAGCACGCGCGGATGGCGACAGTCGTGGGCGCGCTCCGCATTGGTCACGACAATCGCCGTGCCGTTGTCGGTCTCGACGCAGCAGTCCAACAGGTGCAGAGGCTTGCAGATGAAGCGGCTCTTCAGCACGTCGTCGACGGTGAAGCGCTGCTTGTAGAAGGCCTTGGGATTGTTCGAGGCGTGCTCGCTGTGGATCGCCTTGACAGCGGCCACCTGCTCGGGCCGCGTGCCGTAGTCGTACATGTGGCGCATGAAGGTGGGCGCGAACATCTGGCCGGCGCTCTGCCAGCCATAGGCGCGCCCGTGCAGGGCGTCGCCCGAGACAGGCGCCACGGCGCGCGCGCCGGTGCCGCCGATGCGCACCTGCGAGAAGCCGTTCATGGCGCGGAAGATCACGACCACCTTGCACATGCCGGCTTCGATCAGGCCCATCGCCATGCCGACCAGCGCCTCGGTCGAGGAGCCGCCGCCGAACACGTCCATGTAGAAGTTGGGCCGGATGCCGAGGTCGCCGGCGATGAAGTTCGAGAAGGTCGAATCGCCCGACTGGTATGACAGCATGCCGTCGACGTCGGACGGCTTGAGCCCGGCGTCCTCGACGGCGTTGCGCACCGCCCAGGTGCCCAGCGCGCGCGTCGTCATGCCCGAGCCGCGCATGTAGGTCGTCTCGCCGACGCCAACGATGGCGTACTTGTCGCGCAGATATTTCGGACTCGTTGTGTCGGTGTCCGCCGGCATCGTCATGACGTCCTCCTCTTATTTCAGTTTGCGTTGCTGCCTATTGCCTCCATCCAAATGGTCGTCGAGAAACGTGCCGACCTTTGCGATAGCAACTTTTGCCGTTTCAAGGCGTGGCCAGAACCAATGCCAAACGTGAGGGACACCCTCAAACATTTCCAAAGTGACGTCTACGCCTGCGACTCGCGCTGCTTCGGCCAGCCGCATCGAGTCAGGCGCCAGCATTTCGGAAGCGCTTGCATGTATCAACAATGGAGGCAGTCCACAAAGGTCTGCGAACAGCGGTGATGCCAAGGGATGGGTTGCCGGAGCGGCTCCAAGATAAGACGAAGCGTAGGCCAATATGTCTTCAGTCTTTACAAGTGGATCGTCGATTGTAGCGGGGGGCGGTGCAGTGGCGTCGCATGTCAAATCGACCCAAGGAGATAAACAGACCGCTGCCGCAGGCATGGCATCACCGGCACGAAGGGCGGCGACTAGTGTCGCTACAGTCAGGCCACCTCCGGCCGAGTCACCCACAACAGCCAGTCGCTGACCTGTATCCTGCAGAAGTAGGCGATACGTGGCGACGGCGTCGTCGACTGCGGCCGGGAACGGGTGTTCGGGGGCGAGGCGATAATCGAGCAAAAGTACATTGGTACTTGCTGCAATCGCGATCGCGGCGGCCAGATGTCGATGCGACCGAGGAGACCCGATCACATATCCGCCACCATGCAGATACAGAACCATGCGATCGTCGATTGGATGTTTGGGTTCAATCAGCTCTCCGATCAAGCCATTGCGTTCCCAGCATCGAACTGTTGTGCTGGCCGGCAGAGCAAAGGCTCGTTCGGCACGGTCGTAAGCCGCGCGCCGTTCGGCCACTGTCATGATCGACGTTGACGGTTGTTTGCGAAGGAACGACATCAATGCCGTCAGATCATCCATCTCTTAGCCTTCTCAAGAAGTTTTGTACCGGTGGGTCCGCTGTTCTGTGATGACGCGACTTTGAGTGAATAGTTGAATTCAGGCGGCGAGATTGAAGTCCGCGAGGTCAGGTGAGTCCATCTCCCGACGGAAGCGGCCGAAGCTCCAGGGCCACAGCGCGGGATTGCCGTTGCGGTCGAGGTACCAACTACGACAGCCGGTCACCCAAATCGTGCCCTTCAAGGCCTCGCGCAGAGCGACGTTGAAGCGGCGGGTCGCTTCCTCCTTCGGTGCCACCGCGCGGCATTTCCCGCCAAGCACCAAATCGGCGAGCTGCAGTATATAGGCCAGCTGAATCTCTGAGATCAGGACTACCGAGAAATTGCCGATCGGGCTGTTGGGACCGACCAGCATGAAGAAGTTGGGGAAGCCTGGCACCGCCACCGAGCGGTAGGCCTCATTGGCCTGCGCCCAGGCGTCGGCGAGGCGCCGACCACTCTCGCCTACCACATCCATCGGCCGCAGGAAGGCATGTCCGTCGAAGCCGGTCGCCAGCACAAGCACGTCCAGCTCATGCAGGACACCATCCTTGGTCCGCACACCACCCGCCTCGATCCGGTCGATGCCGTCGGTCACCAGCGCGACACTGGGTTTCTGCATCGCCGGATAGAACGTGTCCGACATGATCAGCCGCTTGCAGGCGGCGCGATAGTTGGGCGTCAGTCGCCGCCGCAGATCGGGATCTGCCACGTTCTCCTCAAGGTTGGTGCGGCAGGCATCCTCGATCTTCCGCAGCTCGTCCTGGTCGCCGATTACGGCGCGCGCGAAGGTATCAACGAAGCGCGCCGACCAGAAATCGTAAGATTGCTGCAGCCGCTCCGGGGAGGTGTGGTACATCGCCTTCTCGTCCTCGCTATAGGCGGGGTTGGCGAACGGCAGAACCCACTGCGCGGTGCGCTGAAAGAGTGTCAGCTTCGACACGGTATCGGCCAGAGCCGGTACGATCTGGATCGCTGTCGAGCCTGTACCGATGATCCCGATCCGCCTGCCCTCGAGCGGCACGGAATGATCCCAGCGCGCGGAATGGAAGCAGGCACCCTCGAAGTCGCCGAGTCCCGGGATGTCGGGATAGGCCGGGTGATGCAGTACCCCGGTGGCACAGATGACGAAATCCACGACATCGGTGGCACCGTCCTTGATCGAGAGATGCCAGCGCCCGTCGCAATACTCCGCGCGTACGATCTCGCTGTTGAAACGAAAGTGGCTGTCGAGTTCGTACTTCTTCGCCACGCCCTCGAAATAACCTTGGATCTCTGCGCCTGGCGAGAAGCGGTGCGACCAGTCGGCCTTCAGCTCGAAGGAATAGGCATAGACGTGGCTCGGCACGTCGCAGGACAGGCCGGGATAGGTGTTGTCCCGCCAGGTACCGCCCAACCCGCCGGCCTTCTCGTAGATCGCGAAGTCCCGGATGCCGCGCTGCTTGAGCTTGATGGCCGTCAGGATGCCCGACATGCCCGCACCGATGATCGCAAAACGCTTGCTCACGCTTCCGCCTTTCGTTCAGCCTGGGGTCGCATAACCGCCGCTCACGCTCAACACTTGCCCGGAGATATGTCCAGCCATCCCGGGTGAGGCGAAGAACAGCACTGCATTGGCAATATCGGCGGCTCGGCCAACCTTGCCGAGAGGAATCACTTTCCTAGCTTTCTCCACTTGTTCATCGGAAAAGAAGGCATCACGGCCGACCCACAGACTGTTGGTGCCAATCTCTTCAGCGGCTGTCGGCAAGATCAAGCCTGGAGCCACAACATTGCACCGGATGCCGTGGCGACCGTATTCCTTTGCAATTGCCTTCATGAAGGTATTTACGCCGGCCTTCGCGGCCCCATAGACCGCTTCGCGAGGCTCGCCAAAGCTGGCATCTGAGCTGACTGAAACAATCGCGCCTGCACCGGCGTCGACGAGCCGAGGCAACGCAGCTTGGGTGCACAAGATCGTCGATACCAGATTGACCTCGATCAGTTGTCGCCAGTGCTTCGTCGACTGTCTGACGAACGCTGACGGGCGGTCCCATCCGACGTTATTGACCAGGACATCGAGGCGTCCGTGTTCGGCCATCGTGCGCTCGATGAGCGCGTTTACGTCCTCTTCCCTTGTCACGTCCGCTGCTTGGAAGCTGATCCGCCCCTTGCCTTGCTTGGCTGCCTCTTTAAGTGTTCGCTGTGCCTGCTCTTCATCGATATCGGCAAAGACGATATTGGCGTCTTCCCGAGCTAAGGCAAACACGATGGCGCGCCCAATGTTGGACGCGCCGCCCGTGACCAGTACGGATTTGCCACCGAGACCGATGTCGACCATTGGCTACTCAGCTGCGATCGCCAGGGGCGTTCCAACCGATGCACCCACCTCTAATGCCTGGAGTCGGGGAAGAACCTCTTTTGCGAAAAGGCGCATGTTCGCTTCAGCAACGTCATGGGGCATCCCGCCAAAGCTGAAAATACCAATGAAGCCGGCGCAATCGGTGAGATGCTGATACTGAAGCATCTGGTCGTAGACTTGCTGTGGCGTCCCGCGTACCTGCAGGTCCGCAAGGAAATTCACAAAGGCATCGACGCCGTGCTTTCGAATGTTCTGCGCTAAAGCGCCGTAGTACTCGTATCCTTTGATGTCGGCGAGACCTTCGTTGTGAAACTCATAGTGATCAAGCGCTGAGCGGCTGTAGCCACGAGTGTACTTATCATGCATTGCGTCCGCTGCTGCCGCATCCTCATTACAGCAGATGAAACAAGCGACTATCGGCTTCGGCGGTTCTGCGTTGTTGTGAATTTCCCGATATATTTCGCGATATGCGTTGAGCTCAGCAACCGTTTTATCCCAAGGCTTCTGCGCGATGATCAAAAGGCCGACGCCTAGCCGGGCCATGATACGGGCAGATTCTGGGGATACCGCTGAAGCGTACACGCGTCCCTTGAAGCTGGAGTGAGGAGAGGGTCGGATTGCTGTTCTTGGCTGGCGGTAGAGTTGGCCTGCGCTCTCAATCCAGCCCGTTTCCAACGCATTGAGAATCGCCTCAGAGTATTCCACGAACCGCTGCCGCGACTCACCCATGACGGCACGGAAACCATCAAATTCAATGCGCCCTAGACCGCGTCCGATACCGAGGATCGCCCTGCCATCGGAAACGTGATCGAGTACGGAGACTTCTTCGGCCAGGCGAACTGGATCGTGCCAGGGAAGCACCATGACCATGGATCCAAGTTTAACGCGTTTGGTTCGGCCAGCCATGTAGGTCAAGAATTGTGCAACGTTCGGGCACATTGTGTAGTTGTCAAAGTGATGCTCGGCAGCCCAGACCGAATCGAAGCCAAGAGGTTCAGCGAGATCAGCCATCGCGACTTCGTGGCGGTAGACCTGACGGTCTGTCAGACCCGCCAGGTTCTGAAAGAATGTGCTCATTCCGACATGCATCGTGGCGTTTCCTCAGATGTGGAGCATTAGGTCAACGAAGAAGAGTTTCATCCTCCGCAGCGCCATCGAAGGTTCATTCTGAGAGAGGCGAGAGGACGCTGATTTGATGCTTGACTATTTCTAGCATTAATTAGAATTTGTTCTGTGTGCAATGCTAATCGGGCTGCAGGTGGCAATTGTCTCATATGCGAAGCGCAATCGCCGTAATCCTTCGCCGACGGGAACAGGGTGAATATTTCGACGGCGGTTTGAGTGCCAACCGCCTTGCACTTCTTGATCGGGCGTTTCAGCTACGGCCAGTACAGTGAGGGGTGCGCAGTATGACCTACGATCTGAAGATTGTCGGCGGCAGTATTGTAGATGGCACGGGGCGGGAGCGAATCCGTGGCGATATCGGCGTAAAGGATGGCCGGATTATTGCTATCGGCGAGGCACCTGGCAAAGGTGAACAAACAATCGACGCCGGCGGATTAGTCGTAGCGCCTGGCTTTGTTGACATTCACACCCACTACGATGCCCAGATCATGTGGGACCGGATGCTTAGCATTTCGCCTTGGCATGGCGTTACTACCGTCGTGATGGGGAATTGCGGCTTTGGCGTCGCGCCGACCCGGCCGGATCATCGCAACCTAATTCTCCGAACCTTGGAAAAAGTCGAAGGCATGAGCGTCGACGCGCTGGAGGCTGGGCTCGGGCCAACGTGGCCCTTCGAATCGTTTCCTCAGTACCTCGACGCGATTGAACGCCAAGGCAGTGCGATCAATGTCGGTGTTCTCATCGGCCACACACCGATACGCTTTTACGTTATGGGAGAGGAGGCTGTCGAACGGCCGGCGCGGCCCGACGAAGTAGCGCATATGCGTGAACTCGTTCGAGAGGCGCTTGTCGCCGGGGCAGTCGGATTTGCCACTTCAAAGGCTTCAACCCACGTAGGCTACGGTGGAAAGCCGGTTCCGAGCCGGGCTGCGGAAGTATCGGAGATAATTTCACTAGCCAAAGTATTGGGTGAGGTAGGTAGTGGAATTTTCCAAGCGACTGTTGGTAAAGAGTTGTTCTTGGCGGAATTCGCAGAAATTGCGCGAGCGACAGGTCGTCCTGTCACCTGGACAGCATTGCTGACAGGGCTATCACTCGGAGCAGGCGATCACCGAGAGCAGCTTCGTCGATCTGAGGAATTGGCGGCGGAGGGGTTGCCAATCTTTCCGCAAGTTACGCCTCGCGCGCTCATGTTTGAATACCAGCTCAAGCAACCGTTTCTTTTTGAGCCGATGTCCTTATTCAAGCCAGTTGCTGCGGCAGATCTAGAAGGCAAGCGTCGCATCTATGCCGATCCGAGCTTTCGAAATGCATTCGCGGACGTAATGGAGCGGAGCGCAAGAGCGGCCTTCCGGTCAGCGTTCGCAAAGACGATCATTTCGCAATTCAGCCCCGACCCGAAGTTGGAAGAACGGCTGTTGGTAGAGGTTTCACGAGAACGAAAAGTCAAACCAACTGATTTGCTTCTCGATCTCGCGCTGGCCACAAATCTAGATGCGCGTTTCCGTATGCCTGTAGCAAATCATGACGAAGTCGAAGTTGAAGGATTGTTGAAGAGTGCTTGTACTGTGATCGGCTTGTCGGACGCTGGCGCCCATGCAAGTCAGCTCTGCGATGCCTGCCTGCCGACCTATCTCCTTGGCCATTGGGTGCGTGAAAAAGCGGCATTTTCGCTGGAAGAGGCCGTGCGAATGCTAACCAGTCGTCCGGCTGAAGTATTTGGGCTTTCAGATCGAGGCTTGATTGCTTTGGGCATGCCCGCGGACCTTGTGGTGTTTGATCCGGCGACAGTCGGTAGTGGCAAGGTTCGCCGGGTCTTTGACCTTCCGAGCGGCGCAGACCGTCTTGTTTCCGACGCAGCGGGCATTGAGGCCGTGGTTGTGAATGGCACCTTGGTGAGGCAATTCAATCGAGACCTCTTGAACCACTCGGGATCGGTACTGCCGGGACGTCTATTGCGGCGCGGTCGGGCGGGCGCTTGAAGATTAGAATGATCACTTGCTTAGCTTGTTTCTTGGTTAATTCGAGCAGCGGAACCATTTCAGGTTTCTAATGTAGCCATTTTCTCTTGACGGTTCCGACTCATCGCCAATAGGGTGCCTCAAAACCAAATAGACATTAGAAAAATGTCGACACGGGAGGCATTAGATGTTGGCGATCATTCCTTCAAAGCGTCTTGGTGTCCGACTCGATGGCTGGATTGCTCTGCCAGTGTCGTCCGTTCTGTAGCGGTCAAACATGCCTTTGATTGCGCGGATTGGCGGATGTTTAGAAGTGCAGCTGAGGCGTTGAAAGGCAAGAAAGTTGGATGACGTTTCGATCCTGGGCGTCGCTACCTTGTCCAAGAAATTCGGCGGCGTGACCGCCGTGCAGGATGTCTCGGTCGACGTGCCGCGCGGCGGTATCCTGTCGATCATCGGTCCCAACGGCGCGGGTAAGACCTCGCTGCTCAATATGATTTCGGGCTTCTACAGACCCGACACCGGCCGGGTTGTCCTTGAGGGTCAGGACATCACCCAGATGAAGCCGAGCGACATCGCCGCACTCGGCATCGCCCGCACCTTCCAGAACATCGCCCTGTTCAGCGGACTGACCGTTCTCGACAATCTGATGCTCGGCCGCCACGTGCGGATGAAGGCGGGCGTGCTCTCCAGCGTCATCTACTGGGGCATGGCGCAGAAAGAGGACATCGCCCACCGCGAAGCCGTCGAGGAGATCATCGAGTTTCTGAATCTTCAGGATCTGCGCAAACAGCAGAGCGCGTCGCTGTCCTACGGCCTGCGCAAGCGCGTCGAGCTGGGGCGGGCACTGGCGTCGGAACCGAAGGTACTGCTGCTCGACGAGCCGATGGGCGGCATGAATCAGGACGAGAAAGAGGACATGGCGCGCTACGTCCTGGACGTCAATCAGGAGCGCGGTGTCACGGTCGTTCTGATCGAGCACGACATGGGCGTGGTCATGGATATTTCCGACAAGATTGTAGTGCTCGACCGCGGCCGGTGTATCGCTACGGGCACGCCCGATGAGGTGCAGCGCCACCCCAAAGTGGTCGAGGCCTATCTCGGCACGTCCAAAAGCGGAGGCCGTTTATGAGTGTCGTTGGCTCCCCGAAGACCGACACATTGCCCAAGCTTGTGGCGCGTAACGCCGCTACCGATCCGGGCGGTGCGGGCATGCGTGAAAAGACGCGCGGCGTCTGGCAGACCTATACGTGGGCCGATTACCAGGGCCACGTGCAGGATTTCGCTCTCGGGCTGGCGTCGCTAGGCTTCGGGCGCGGCGACAAGCTGTCGGTGATCGGCGACAACCGTCCGCAACTCTACTTCGCCCAGCTCTCGGCACAGGCGCTGGGCGGCATTTCAGTACCAGTCTACCAGGATTCGATCGCCTCGGAGCTGGTCTATGTGCTGAACCACGCCGAGACCTCGGTGATCGTCGCCGAAGACCAGGAGCAGGTCGACAAGGCGCTGTCGCTCAAGGACCAATTGCCCAGATTACGTTCGATTGTGTTCGATGATCCGCGCGGCATGTGGGCCTACGCCGATCCGATCCTGTGCTCGTTCGAGAGCGTGATGGAAGCGGGCAGAGCGTTCGGAAGAGCGAATCCAGATTATTGCGCCCGGGAAGTCGCCAAGGGTAAGGCCGACGATACGGCGATGATCGCCTACACATCGGGCACAACCGGCGTGCCCAAGGGCGCCATGCTGAGCCACCGCAACATGATCGCGACGGCCGAGGCCTTCATCGAGGTGAACGAGATCAAAGGGGGTGACGACTGGCTGTCCTACCTGCCGATGGCCTGGGTCGGCGACGCAGCCTTCTCGCTCGGTATGGCGTTGGTCGCGAAGGCCACGGCGAACTGTCCGGAGAATCCAGAGACCGTGCAGCGCGACCTGCGCGAGCTTGGCCCCGACGCGGTGCTGGCGCCGCCGCGCATCTGGGAAAACATGCTGACCACGATGCAGGTGAAGTCAGGCGACGCCTCGCCGCTCAAGCACCGCACCTTTGAGCATTTTCGTGCATTAGCCGAGCGCTGCGAACTTAAGCGGACTGATGGTAAGCCTTTGACACTTATTGAGCACATGGGCCTCGCCTTGGGTGAGATCTTTGTTTACGGGCCGGTGCGCGACCAGCTCGGGCTCCGCAACGCACGCTGGTGCTACACCGGCGGGGCGCCGCTCGGACCCGATACCTATCGGTTCTTCCGCTCCTTCGGCATCAACCTGAAGCAGATCTACGGAGCCACCGAGGCCACGGCGATGATAGCCTGCCAGGCCGACGCCGAGGCCAACCCCAATACGGTCGGCCGGCCGATGCCGCGCGTCGAGGTCAAAATCGACGACCGCGGCGAGGTCCTGCTGAAAGGCTCCAATGTCTTCAGCGGCTACTACAAGCAGGAGGACGTGACGCGGGAGACCATGACGCCGGACGGCTGGCTGAAGACCGGCGACGCCGGATTCTTCGACAAGCAGGGCCATCTCGTCATCATCGACCGGGCCAAGGATGTCGGAAAGCTGGCCGACGGCTCGGCCTTCGCGCCACAGTTCATCGAGAACAAGCTGAAGTTCAGCCCCTTCATCCGCGAGGCCGTGGCCTTCGGCGACCAGCGGCCGTTCGTGGCGGCGATGATCGCCATCGACATGCAGACCGTCGGGACCTGGGCCGAGAAGCGCGGCATTGCCTACACCAGCTTCATGGATCTCAGCCGCAAGCCCGAGGTGGCGACTCTGATCGGCGAGGAAATCGCCAAGGCCAATGCCACGCTGCCGGACATGCAGCAGGCCAGGCGTTACCTGCTGCTCAACAAGGAACTCGAGGCCGACGACGCCGAGATGACACGCACCCGCAAGGTGCGCCGTAAGTTCGTGGCCGAGAAATACGCCAACGTCATCGACGCCTTTTATGGCGGCGAGAATAGCGCCGAGGTCACCGTGGAGATCACTTTTGAGGATGGTCGCAAGTCGACCATGACATCCATTATCGCCATCCACGACCTCGTATCGGCCCCGCCGGTGCGGCGGGCGGCTTGAGGAGAGGTGATGTCCGAAGATCTGGACTTTCTCTTCGCGTTGTTGCTAAACGGCGTGTCGATCGGGTTGATGTACTCGCTGATCGCGCTCGGTTTCGTGCTGGTCTACAAGGCGACCGACGCCATCAACTTCGCCCAGGGCGAGTTCGTCATGTTGGCGGGCTTGATTGTGGCGATGATGCTTTCCATCGAAGGTATGCCACTCGCCGTGGCGGTCGCGGTGACGCTGGCCGTGATGATCGGCTTTGGCTTCGGGCTGGAGCGCGTCGTGCTGCGGCCGCTGCTCGGCCGCCCCGTCGTCGCCGTGATCATGGCGACCATCGGCCTCGCGGCCGTCCTGCGCGGCCTGGGTCCGGTCATTTTTGGCAGCGAGACGAGGGCCGTGTCGCTTCCGATCGGCGACGAACCGATCGTCCTTGGACCGGCCAGTCTGCCCCCCATTCAGGTCGCGGGTGCGATCGTGGCGATCGTCTTCTTCCTGGTGTTCAGCTGGTTCTTCAAGAAGAGCCGAATGGGCGTCGCCATGCGGGCAGTGGCCGACAATCAGCAGGTGGCGCAAGCCATGGGCATCAACGTCGAGCGCTATTTCGCGCTGGCCTGGGCGATGGCCGGAGTCGTGTCGGCCCTGGGCGGCATCGTCTGGGGCAGCATGCTGGGGGTCGACGTCCATCTGGCGCTGGTCGGCCTGAAAGTGTTTCCGGTGGTGATCCTGGGCGGCCTCGATTCGATCGGCGGCGCGCTGGTGGGTGGCCTGATCATCGGTATCGTCGAGAGTCTCGCCGCAGGCTATCTCGACCCCTATGTCGGGGGCGGGACCAAGGACTTTGCGCCCTATGTGCTGATGATCCTCGTGCTCATGATCCGGCCCTACGGCATCTTCGGCAAGCGGAAGATCGAGCGCGTGTAAGCCCATGTTTCATCGCGAGTCAGGAGTCTTCAAAACGACATATCGCGCCGACATGGCGCTCTATCCGCTGCCGATCGCCAAGTGGACGGTGATGGCGCTGGCCCTGATCTTCGTCGTGATCGTGCCGCTTACGGTCCACGAATACTACCTCTCGATCCTCAATCTCATCTTCATCGCCATCGTCGGCGCGCTCGGGCTCAACATTCTCGTGGGCTATACCGGGCAGATCTCGATCGGCCACGCCGCCTTCATGTCGGTCGGCGCCTATACCGCGGCCAATCTCGCCGTCAGGCTCGACCTGCCGTTCTGGATCACGTTGCCGGCGGGCGGGCTGATGGCGGCAGCGATCGGCGTCATCGTCGGCATGCCGAGCCTGCGCATCAAAGGCCTCTATCTCGCGATCGCCACTCTGGCCGGCCAGCTCATCATCGAATGGACCATCAACCACGTGCCGGCCATCTCGGGCGGCGCACAGGCCTCGATCCAGGTCGACCGGCCGAGCCTCTTCGGCTTCAGCTTCAATACGCAGGGCAGTCTTTACTTCTTCCTGCTGTTCTTCGCCGTGCTCGCCATCGTGGGGACGCTCAACCTGGTGCGCAGCCGCATCGGCCGGGCGTTCGTGGCGGTGCGGGACCAGGACATCGCAGCCGAGATCATCGGCATCGACATCTATCGCTACAAGCTGCTGGCGTTCGCGATCTCGTCCTTCTACGCCGGCGTTTGCGGGGTGCTCTACACCTACTATTTCGGCATCGCCAACTACGAGCAGTTCCAGCTCATCGTCTCGATCGACTACCTCGCCATGATCATCATCGGCGGGCTGGGCTCGGTGCTGGGATCGATCCTGGGAGCGGTGTTCGTCACCTTGCTGCCGATCGTGATCCGTATTCTGATGGAGGACGTCGGAGCGCTGTTCTTCACCAGCGCCGAAATGGCGAACGTCATCTCCGGCCTGCGGCTCGGTGTATTCGGCGGCCTGATCATCTTTTTCCTGATCGTCGAGCCCGAGGGGCTCAACCGATTGTGGCGGAATATCCGGAGCTATTTCCGGGTCTGGCCCTTCTCCTACTAGAGCGGGGCGTTACGGCGAAGCGAAGGGAGGAACCCATGACGAGGTTCGTTAGGAGTTGGCTGGGTATCGCGGCGACCACTGCGACCCTGGCATTCGGCGGAGGCCAGGCCTCAGCGCAGAAGGAACTGGTCTTCGGCCTGCAGTGCGACCGGACAGGCCCGACGGCGACTGTCGGCGTGAATTTGTGCCCCGGCTATCACGACTACATCGCGCTGGTGAACAGTAAGGGCGGCGTCGAGGGCTTCAAGATCAAGGTCCTCGAGATCGACAATGAGTACAAGGTGCCGCCCGCGATGGAGGCACATGAGCGTTTCAAGAAGGAGGGCGCGGTTCTCGAGGGCCTCTTCGGCACCGCCTCGACCATGGCGTTGACCAAGAAGCTGGAGGAGGACAAGATTCTCGGTACGTCGCCCGGCTTCGGCACGGCCTCGTCCGCTGACGGCAAGCGCTTCCCCTACACGTTCCCGATCGCGGCCAGCTACTGGTCGCAGGCCGGTGCTGCGGTGGCCTTCGCCAAGGAAAGGCTTGGCGGCAGCCTCAAGGGCAAGAAGATCGCCTATCTCTTCTACGACAACCCAGCGGGCAAGGAACCGCTACCCATTCTCGAGGACCTCGTGAAGTCCGAAGGCTTCGAAATGCGCACTTTTGCGGTGCCGGCGCCGGGCGTCGAGATGGGTGCCCAGATCCTCGACATCACCAGCCGCTTCAAGCCGGATTTCATCATCACCCATCTGTTCGGACGCTCGCCATCGGTCTCCATCAAGGAACTGAAGGGTAAGGGTTTCCCACTCAGCAAAGTGGTGGCGTTCGTGTGGGGCAGCGCCGAGGCCGACATCATCGCGGCCGGCGGCATGGGTGTGGCCGAAGGTTACAATGGTATCCAGTTTGCAGGCGTTGGCAAGGACTTCCAAGTCATCAAGGACATCGAGGCGATGTACAAGGCACAAGGCAAACCCCTGCCGAAGGAATTGGACTCGACCGTCTACTATAATCGCGGCGTCTTCATGGCAGCGCTGCATACCGAGGCCGTGCGCAACGCCATCAAGGCCAAGGGCGGGGCGGCGCCGACCTCGGAAGAGGTCAAGAAGGGTATGGAGTCGATCAAGGGCTTCACGCTCGGCGGCTTGGTGCCGCCAATGGAGATCACGCCGACCGACCACGAGGGCGGTGGCTGGGTCCAGATCTGGACAGTCAAGGGTGGCAAGCTCGTGAAGTCCAAAGACTGGTTCCAAGGCTTCCGGCCCGTAATCCAGAAGCATCTCGAGGCAGAAGCCAAGAAATCCTAAACGAACGGGCGGGCGGCGAGCAATCGCCGCCCGACATCCCATGCTGGCAATCAACAACATCGAAGTCGTCTACGACCGCGTAATCCTCGTCCTCAAGGGCGTGTCGATCGACGTGCGCGAAGGCGCCATCACGACCCTGCTGGGTGCCAACGGCGCCGGCAAGACGACGACACTCAAGGCGATCTCTGGCGTCCTGCACAGCGAGCGCGGCGAGGTCACCAAGGGCACGATCCAGATCGGCGACCGTCGCATCGACGGCATGCGCGCCCACGATGTCACGCGGCTGGGGCTCGCGCAGGTATTCGAGGGGAGGCGGGTGTTCGAACACCTGACCACGGAAGAAAACCTGATCGCCGGCGGCCATGTCCAGAAGGATGGCAGCGCGGTGAAGCAGGGGATCGAGCTGGTCTACACGTATTTTCCGCGGCTGAGGGAGCGACGGCACCAGCAGTCCGGCTACCTGTCGGGCGGCGAGCAGCAAATGCTGGCGATCGGCCGGGCGCTGATGAGCCGGCCCAAGGTCGTCCTGTTGGACGAGCCGTCGCTCGGCCTGGCGCCCATGCTGGTCGAGGAGATTTTCGGCATCGTCGACCGGCTGGTGAAGCAGGAAAAGCTCTCTGTCCTCCTGGTCGAGCAGAACGCCACCATGGCGCTGGCCGTGGCGGACCACGGCTACGTCATGGAAAACGGCCGCATCGTGCTGGAGGGGCCGGGCGACAAATTGCGCGACAACTCCGACATCAAGGAATTCTACCTTGGCCTGAACGAAGGCGGCGCGCGCAAATCCTACCGCGACACCAAGCATTACAAGAGGCGCAAGCGCTGGCTGTCGTGACATTCTGTTGCGCGTTGTGAAAGTCTTAGACGACGGACAACGGGACCCTTGAACGCGAAGTGCCAAGTCAATGCAAGATACCGTGGGCCCAATCGCTCAGGAACGAGCGCGCCGCCCTCTCGAGGAGTTTTCGAGCTGATCATCGCTCAATCCAACACCCTTTAAGACGACTTCGCAGAATTTCAGAGCTAGCTCGGGAATAGGCATACGGTCTGATCGATACCATGTAACCGCCCAGTTCATTGAACCGAGAAGCATCAAACGCAGAATGGTCAGGTCCACATTCTTGCGAATCTCTCCTGAGCGCTGTCCTTCGGAAAGAAGCTGCCCCCAGTATTCGCCATAGGCGGTACGAAGCTTCCGATTCTGGCGTTTCACAGCCGGGGGCGCCTGCTCGAACACGCGTATGTTCGCCGATGTATAGTCGCCTTGCTGCAAAAGCATCGTAAGGTGAGCCGTCACCGCGGCCTCGAGCTTTTCGCTGAATGCAGAGGAAGCGGGCAGGGACCCGATGGCGAGACGGGCAGCGGAAAACACTCGAGTTATACCTACATCGAGCACTTCCTGCAGGATGTCGTCCTTTGACTCGAAGTAATAGTAGATGCTACCGCCTTGCATTCCTGCAGTCATCGCAATGTCGTTAATGGTCGTCCCAGCATATCCGTTGAGACTGAATGCACGTGCTGCTGCATCAAGGATGCGCTGCTTGGTGATCGCCGATTTCGGATGGGACACACGACGAGACCGGGCCGATACTCCTTGACTCACCAAAAACCCCCATTTGGAGCCAGCATGGATTGGCTCAAACGCAACAAGACTGCGGCATTTGCCGCCAGATTAGGCTGGCGATGCCCCATTTTGGAAACGTCATAATACCCATGCGCGGCCTAAATGATAAGACCGCCATTGTCGCGATGGTACAAAACGTTGGCAGCACAATTTAGGACGTCCTGCTCTTGACTCGCTGATATGGCGTGCCTAGCGTTCCTAATGATCATTCGAAATTGGCGCACTTCCGGGATTTCGACTTCCGCGTGTCTCAAGCTGTGTAGATCCTCGAACCCACTATTCCGCTATGTGACGGTGGCCAAGTAAAGATCTGCGAGTTAACCCCTCCGAGAACACGTCACGATCGATCCTAGAGGTACATGCGTCTTTCAAATCACTTGCCGGTCGATATCTGGATGCCGATCGCAAGCGGCAGGACCATCGACATGATGGCCCGCTATGGTCTCAAGGCCATGGTGACGCTGAACGGCGAGAAGATCCTCGACGACGTCGTGAGCGAATATCACGCCGCCTGTGCCCGCCACGGTCGGCCCAAGCAGCTCGGCGAGGATATGATCTGGGGCGCCGGACTGTATCTCGCCGGCAGCCAGGAGGAGGCGATCCGCCGTGTCGAGCCGGCACATGACGAGCGCGCGCCTTCGACGATCCCCTCGATCCGCGACGGCGTGAAGCAAAAGGCTTGGTTCTGTGGCCCGCCGGCCGAGGTCATCGAGGGGATCAAGTCGATCGAAGCCAAGTACCCCGGGCTCGAGGATTTCATGATCCACTGGGCCGAAGGATTGTCGCCGGCCGAGTTTACGGAGCAACTGCGTTGGTTCGCGCGCGATGTCATGCCGGCGTTCGGGGAAGCGAGACTTGCTGCGGAGTAGCGCGACACAGGGAAGGGCACCATGCAGCGCCGCGTTCCCGCCGTCCCTGGATAGCATCTCGCCTTCATGGCGCCCTCGCGAACGTGAGTTCATTGCGGAACGTCGGGGGCACGGTCTTGCGACCGGGATGCCTGCTCGGTCGACAATTGTGACGTCGGTTGTATGGTTTATTGCCTAACAGACGAACAGCGCCAAGTGCAGGAACTCGTGCGACGCGTGGCGCGCGAGCGAATTGCGGCGCGCGCCCAAGAGATCGACGCCAAAGGCGAGTACCCGCAGGACATGTTTGATCTGCTACGTGAGCTTGGCTTGTTCACGTTGCCGTTTCCGGTGGACTACGGTGGCATGAATAGCGTGCTGGCTGCTTGCTTGGCTATCGAGGAACTCGGCCGAGTCTGCTACAACACTGCCTATTTATTGTTGGTTCAATGGGTGCCGTTCGGTGCAATCCTGGCGGGTGGCGACGACGCGCAGAAGCAACGATATCTACCGGGCTTGGCGACGGGAGAACTCCGAGGTGCGATCTCGGTCACCGAATCTCAGAGTGGCTCCGATGTCGCTGGTATCAGGACGCGGGCGAAGCGCGACGGGGTAGGCTATCGGCTGACCGGCTCCAAGCTCTGGTGCACAAACGCCGGTGTTGCTGACTTCGTGGTCGTCGCTGCGAAGACAGGTGAGGCCGACGCGCCGGGCAGTATCAACCTGTTCATCGTGCCGAAAGACACACCCGGCTTTACGGTCGGCCGCAAGGAGGACAAGCTCGGCGCGCGCGGCGTCCCTTCCTATGCGTTGTACTTAGAGGACGCCTACGTTCCGGAAGAAAACCGGCTTGGCGTGGAAGGCAAAGGCTTCAAGATTGTAATGGAGACCTTTAACCACTCCCGGCCGATCATCGGTGCCCGCGGCGTCGGTTTGGCTCAAGGTGCCATGGATCATGCGATCACTTTTATCCGCGATCGCCGTGCGTTCGGCCAGCAAGTTGGTGACTTTCAGGGTGTGCGCTGGATGATCGCGGACATGGCGATACAGATCGAGGCATCGCGCCAGTTGGTATACCGGGCGGCGTCCGCCGTCGACTCTGGCCTGGGCGGTAGTGCTCTAGCGACCATGGCCGCAATCGCGAAGTGCCACGCCAGCGACACCGCGATGCGTGTTGCCACCGATGCTGTACAACTCTTCGGCGCGGCCGGCATTTCCAACGAGTTTCCAATCAACCGTTACTTTAGAGACGCCAAGGTGCTGCAGATCGTCGAAGGCACCAACCAGATTCAGCGCAATATCATTGCGCGCAACGTCATGAGCCAAGCGCCAGAGTAACGAAGCTTCGATGCACGGGCGGTGATCGTCGACGACGCGCACGGAACAAATACAAGCGTTATGGAGGAGCGAAATGAAAGCCCAAGCTGCCGTTATGTACGCCGTCAATGAACCGTTAAGGATCGAAGAAGTACTCCTCGACGAGCCGGCGCGCGGCGAGGTGCTGATTCGCACCGCCTTTGCAGGCGTCTGTCATAGTGACCTGCACTACATCGAGGGGCTCTATACGCGTCCGTGCCCGTGTGTTCTGGGCCACGAATCGGCCGGTGTCGTTGAGGCGGTCGGCGATGACGTGAGCTACGTGAGGCCAGGTGATCACGTGATCACCTGCATCTCGACGTTCTGCGGCGAGTGCGAGTACTGCATGACCGGCCGGTTGTCCCTCTGCCTCAGCCCTAGCACGCGCCGCGATCCGAGAGGGCCACAGCGAATGATGCTGAAGGGGACGCCACTCCAGCACACCAGCAATCTTTCGTCGTTCGCCGAATATATGCTGGTACACGAACGTTCAGTCGTGAAAATCCGCACCGACATGCCGCTGGACCGGGCAGCGGTAATTGGATGTGCAGTGATGACCGGCGCGGGGGCGGTGTTTCGAACCGCAAAGGTCGAACCCGGATCAACGGTCGCGGTGATCGGTCTGGGTGGCATCGGCCTGTCGGCCGTCAACGGTGCCGCGATCGCCGGCGCTGGCCGCATATTCGCGATCGACAAGGTAGCTTCCAAACTCGACTTGGCGAAGGAATTCGGCGCCACAGATGTGGTGGACGCCAGCGCTACCGATCCCATCAAGGCCATTCGCGAGATGACCGGTGGCGGCGTGGAATACTCGTTCGAGTGTGTTGGCTCGAAGACGACTGTTGAGCAGGCGTTTCGCATGTTGCGGCGTGGGGGCACCGCGACGGTTATCGGCATGATGCCACTCGGCACCCGGTTTGAGGTCTCCGGTGCGGAGCTTCTTGGTGAGAAGCGTATCCAGGGCTCCGCAATGGGATCCAACAAGTTTCGTATCGATATGCCGCGGCTGGTCGACTTTTATTTGCGTGGTGATCTGAAGCTCGACAAGCTCATCTCGGGACGCATCCGGCTCGCCGGCATTAACGATGCATTTATGCAGCTCAAGACAGGCGAAGCGGCCCGGACGGTCATCGAATTCTGAGGCAGCGCGCGCGCCGAAGCGGCCTTTCGATCACGGCCGTTGTGGGCGTAATCCAGGATTTGTTACTTTGGCGAGTAGTGGGTTTCCAAGAATCCAAGAACCGCTTCTGAGAAAAGATCGTTCTGATCACCGACCACCATATGCCCCGCATCTACAACATTTGAATAGCTTGCATGTGGAACAAGCTCCAAAAATGCTTTGGTGACCTCTTCGCTTACGAGGTCGCTCATACCCCCTCGGATTAGGTGAACCGGGCAGCCAATGCGCCGAGCTGCGTTTTCCAGTCGGTCAAATCGCCGCTCTTGCTCTGGAGGCTGCACATTCGTGATGAAACGTGGATCCCAATGCCATCGGTAGCGACCGTCGGGTCCGAGCCGAAGGTTCTTGGCGAGACCGTTCAGGTTTCGGCGTCGCTGGCGATTGGGCAGATAGGCGGCAATGACGTCGGCCGCTTCATCGATTGATTCGAAACCGTTCTGAGCGTGAGCGGTCATGAAGCCCACGACACGATTTATCCCCGCCATCTCCATTCTTGGCGTGACATCAACCAACGTTAGACTGGAAAAGGTCCCCGGCGCTTTCTCGCCTTCAGCAACAAGAGCGGCGAGCCCACCGAGGGAGGCGCCGACTACCGCCGGCGGCCGACCGAGACGTCGAGCAACTGCGATTAAATCGGCAGCAAATGCGTCTAATTCGTAACGTCCATGTTCTGACCAATCGCTGTCACCATGTCCACGCAGGTCAAGCGCGACTGCGCGATAGCCTCGGGCGGACAACGATTTCATAGTGTTGCCCCAAGCATGTCGCGTCTGGCCACCACCGTGCGCAAGCAGGATCGTCGGCTGGTCAATATTTCCAGCAACACTGGCGGCAAGCCGATTTCCATCAGCGCCCACCAAACTCAATTCATTCATTGACGTCTCCTGCACACACAAAACCAGTTCAACGCCAGAGCGACATGCTGAGGCAGAGGCATACGTTCGCAGTGGCTAGGCCATAAGCGCATGCTTGCCTCAAGCATCGCCCCCTTGGGGGATCCTGCCGTCGGGCGGCCAGTCCTTGACGCCGTCCTCCAAAGGGATTTCGACGCTTCGAAGAAGCTGCGAGAACATGTTCCAGTTTCCAATCGCGATGACCATCTCTAGCAACTGCTCCGGGCTGCCGACATGACGCACGCACTCAGCCCACACGGAATCCGAGATCTTGCCGCGCTCCAGCGTATCGTCGACCGCGGCCAGCACCGCCCGGTCCGCTGCACCGAGACGCGTCGACAAACGCCAGTCGCGGACAGCGATGACGTCCTCAGGCGGCAGCCCGACGCGTTCCGCGAAATGCCAGTGCTGCGTCCATTCGTACTTGGCGCCTGTCGTCCATCCGATACGCATGATCAGGAGCTCGCGTAGACGGACATCGAGCTTGTTTCCAGTGAAGAGCAGCGTGGTCAGCAAGTGATTGACTGCAGACGCCAGCTGCGGATGACGCAACAGCGTCCGATAAACACTGAGGCCGGCCATCGACTCTCGAATGCCACACGCCTTGGCGGCAGCCTTGGCTTGCTCGACTGACAGCATCTCAATGCGCGTGACCATTTGGCCTTCCTTTCAGTTTCAAATTGCCGCGTCGACAGACAAAACGCCTCAGGGAATCTTGCCGCTTGTTCCGATCAGAATCTTGGAAGTATGGCATCCAATCCTGCGTCGCCACCCAACTGCGATGGCCCCACTCCCGCTGCGCGCCCATTGCCATCTGTGATGGCGCACGCCACCGGTGCCTCGAGCCGTTATCGTAAGGGGTGCGCATGCGGAGAGGCGAACGCAACCCCACACCAGAAACCTTCGGGCAGATCCAATCCGGTGAGGAGCGTGCGGTGTCGCACAAAGCGCAGACGTCAGGGGACGTGCGAGACCAACAACACTGTCATCGGAAGACCACAGGAAGTTTCCGAGGACCGCGTACCGGGCCGTGCGACCAGGTTACGGAGGCGGGGTCGGCGAGCTCGAAGTCAGGAATACGCGCCAGCCATTCCTCCAGCGCTACCGTAATCTCCATGCGGGCGAGATTTGAACCGATGCACCGATGGATTCCCAGTCCAAAGGCGGCATGTCGGTTTTCGGCCCGATCGATCAGGACACGATCAGCCTGTGGAAACACCTCTGGGTCACGATTGGCCGCCGGAAAGGACAACAACACCATTTCGCGTTCCTTGAACGGGCAGCCGCCGACTGTTGTCTCCTTGGCGACTTGGCGAGCCATCGTCACCGGGGCATAGGCCCGCAGAAACTCTTCTACCGCAAGCGGCATGAGTGCAGGCTCGCTGACCAGCCGACGACGGTCATCACGGTGCTGGGCCAGATGCCATAAGCAGGAGCCGATGGCACTCCAGGTCGTATCGATGCCGGCAATCAGCAAAAGACGAAGCGTACCGATTATGTGCTCGTCGGAAAGGGGCTGATCCTCCATTCGTGCGCCAAGCAAGAAAGTGATCAGGTCCTCTCTGGGGACCGAACGACGGTTTGCGATCTGCATCCTGAAATAATCGTCCATCTCCGCGAGAGCTTGGGCGAAGGAGGCGTTTTCCGCGATTCCTTCGTGCAGAAGCAGGTGAATCCAACGCCGGAACTTCTCGCCGTCTCCCTCCGGCAATCCGAGCATATGTGCAATGACAGCGACGGGAACATGCTGTGCATAGTCGGTTGCCGCGTCGCAATGGCCATTCGATGCGAAGCGATCAATCAAGTCGCCACATATCGCTCGCGTCTTTGCCTCCAGGCGGCCAATTGCATCCGGGGTGAACGCGGGCAGCAGGAGCATTCGCGCCGGCCGATGATACGGTGGATCCGAGGTGATCGGTGGCGAAGCCAATGTCGACGCCCCAGGCGGGGATTTCGGTTTCCCGGAATCCGTTGGCACACGAGGTGGCATTTCACGAACGACCACGCGGCGTGAAGAGAAGTGCTCCGTATCATATGCGATCGCCCGGATATCGGCGTAGCGGCTGGGAAAGTAGACGCCGTTATATCGTTCAGTATGCGCGACAGGGCATTGCCGACGCAACTCATCCCAGATCTGATAGGGTTCGGTGACCCAACGTGGGTCCAGATGATCGAAGTCTTTGGCCCAATCTGAGACAGGCCGGCGATCGGTCATGGTGAACTCCTTTAGTTAAGCCTGCGCCACCTTGATCGCGAATTCGGGGCAGTTGGCTTCCGCAAGCCGCGCCTTATCCTCGAGGCCGGGAGGGACCGTGCCATCGCCGACTGCGCGCGCGTGGCCGAGTTCATCGAGCTCGAACAATCTCGGTGCTATCGCCTTGCATCGGTTGTGTCCCTGACATCGCTCCGGGTCGACGATGATTTGAAGGACTTTATGCTCGGGCATACCTGAAGCCCTCCCTGCGCAGTTTCCGAACGCGTCCGCTGTGCAATTGATGGATAGTCCGTCGCCTGCGCCATAATCGACCAACTGGCCAATTCGTCGGTAATCAGCAAGCGCAATCCTCTAATGGACGTTAGAAGTTCAGGCAAGGGTAGTCAATCGGTGCGACGGGCGGTCCCAAGTGACTCGACCAGTGTGGGAAGCCCGGCATTGCTCTCTTAGGTTTGGGCATGGCGTCGCGCTCGCAGGAATATCGCCACTCTGCCGTGCGAAGGAACTTGTGGTGCATTGGCGGAGATCTTGCGGCGCAGTCCAGCCAAGAATGTCGCTGCCTTCACAAGGTTGGTTTCCCAAAGGCAAAGACTGCAGCGTGCAAAGGTATCCACAGTGGCCTGTGGAGGTCGCGGACCCCTTTGGGAACAGGAGCAGGTGTTTCGGCCTCGCCGTTCGGGAGGGGTGGGCATGGACCGCTTGACTCATCGGTACCAGCTGCCTACGTTTCTAACGAGTATTTGAAAGTCCTTGGGCACAATCGCCTCGCCTGACGCGTGGAGTGGTCCGGGAAGGGCGCGCAGATTGCCTGGCGGTTCCATCGCCCGACTTGGCGAATTTATCTTTCGGGAGGTTCATGGCCGGGATGCGCGGATTAAGAGACAAGCCTGTCATCGTCACGGGTGGCGGGAGCGGCATCGGCCGCGCGATCGCCGGGCGTCTCGCGGCCGAAGGTGCCGTCGTTGGCATCTTGGACATCAACGGGCAGGCGGCCGAAGCTGCGGCCAGTGCGCTTCGCGAGACCGGCGGTCGAGCATCCGGCTACGAGGTCGACATTGTCGACTATGAGGCGGTGGCACGGGCCGTCGATTCGTTTGAAACAGCTGCTGGACCGATCGGCGGCCTGGTCAACAACGCGGGCTGGGACAAGGCTGTGCGCTTCGTGGACAGCGACCGGGACCTGTGGCGAAAAGTGATCGACATCAATCTCTGGGGCCCGCTCAACGTCACGCACGTCGTGCTGAAAAAGATGGTCAAGCACGGCAAAGGCCACGTTGTCAGTATTGCCTCCGACGCGGGTCGGGTCGGCTCCTCGGGCGAAGCTGTCTATTCGGCCTGCAAGGGCGGCATTGCAGCGTTCGGCAAGACATTGGCGCGGGAAGTGGCACGTCAGGGGATCGTGTTCAACACGGTCTGCCCAGGACCGACCGACACGCCCCTGTTTGCGACTGTCAGCGAATCTGCGGCGGGGCTTGCCGAGGCCCTGAAGAAGGCGATCCCGCTCCGTCGCCTGGGGCAGCCGGACGACTATCCCGGCATCGTCTGCTTCCTGCTGAGCGACGACGCCAGCTTCATCACCGGTCAGACCATCAGCGTCTCCGGTGGCCTCACGATGCATGGGTAATTCGATGGACTATCAGGACATTCTCTACGCTCAGGCCGACCACGTCGCCACGATCACGATCAATCGGCCAAAGGTCTACAATGCGTTCCGCCCGCGCACCGTGGTGGAACTCCTCGACGCCTTTCTGAAGGCGGGCTGGGATGACGACGTCGGCGCCATCGTCCTGACCGGAGCCGGCGACAAGGCCTTCTGCACCGGCGGCGACCAGTCCGATCACAGCGGCCAGTACGGCGACGGGTCGACGCGTGGCTCGGTCGGCATGCCGGTCGAGGAGCTGCACAGCGTCATCCGCGATGTGCCGAAGCCGGTGATCGCCAAGGTGCGCGGTTACGCGATCGGCGGCGGCAATGTTCTGGCCACGCTCTGCGATCTCACTATCGCCGGCGAAAACGCCATCTTCGGTCAGGTTGGGCCGAAGATGGGCTCCGTCGATCCCGGGTTCGGCACCGCCTATCTGGCGCGCGTGGTTGGCGAGAAAAAAGCGCGAGAAATTTGGTACATGTGCCGGCGCTACACGGCGCGCCAGGCGATGGACATGGGGCTGGTCAACGCCGTCGTGTCCGACGACAAGCTCGATGCCGAAGTCGCGGCGTGGTGTGCCGAACTGGTGGAGCGCAGTCCCACCGCCATAGCGATTGCCAAAAAGTCCTTCAACGCCGACAGCGAAAACATTCGCGGCATCGGCGGTCTTGGGATGCAGGCCCTGCGCCTCTACTACGCGAGCGCCGAATCCCAGGAAGGAGTCAAGGCGCTCAACGAGAAGCGTCCGCCACGCTTCAGGGACTTCCTCAAGTAGGGGCCGACGGTTGGACTTTTCCCTTACCCCCGAACAGCAGCAGATTGGCGAGACTGCTCGGCGCTTCGGCGTCGAAAAGCTCGCGCCGGGGTATGCGGCGCGCGAACAGGAGGGCCGCATCGCGCCATCGCTGATACGGGAGATGGGTGCTGTCGGACTGATTGGTGTCGATCTGCCGGAGGCGTTCGGCGGACTCGGCGCGGACGGCGTCACGGCTGGACTAGTGATCGAAGGCGTTGCTGCGGCCGATCTGGGCGTCGCCTACGTGCAGCTATTGGGGTCGCTGATGGGCTCGATCCTGGCGCGCCATGGCCCGCCTGAGATCGCGAGCGACGTCGTGCCGAGGATTTGCCGGGGCGAGACTTTGGTGGCGCTGGGCCTGACCGAGCCGCGTGGCGGCTCCGATGCCGCAAACCTCCAACTCAAGGCGCGCCGCGACAACGAGGGCTATGTGCTCGATGGCGAGAAAACGTCGATTTCGATGATCGAACAGGCGGAGTCGATTGTGGTCTTCGCCCGAACCGGCGCGGCCGACGCCGGGGCTCGCGGCGTGACGGCCTTCCACGTGCCGCTCGACCTTCCCGGCATCAGTCGTTCCAGCTTCAACGACGTGGGCTCGAAGGTTGTCGGTCGCGGCTCGGTCTTCTTCCAGGACGTCAAGGTGCCGGATAAATGGCGCATCGGCGGCGAAGGCGAGGGCTTTCGCACGGTCATGCAGGGCTTCGACTACAGTCGCGCGCTGATTGGCCTACAGGTGCTGGCGCCGGCCCGTGCGTCGCTCGAGGAAACCTGGCGGTACGTCACCGAACGCCAAGCCTTCGGCCATCCGCTGGCGCGCTACCAAGGCGTGACGGAGCCCCTGGCCGAGGCGGAGACGCTGCTCACAGCCGCGCGTCTCCTCTGCTATCGGACGCTGTGGCTGCGCGACCAGGGCATGCCCCACACGTCGGAAGCGGCGATGTGCAAATGGTGGGCCCCGAAGACAGCCTTTCAGACCATTCACCGCTGCCTGCTGACGCACGGTCATTCCGGCTACACGATGGATCTGCCACACCAACAGCGTCTACGCGACGTGATGGGCCTACAAATCGGCGACGGCACGGAACAGATCCAGAAGATGATCATCGCGCGCGAGAAGATCGGGCGCGTCGCGGTGCCTTACTAGGCGGAGGATGCCGATGACCGCCGCACCTCCTGTCCTCGTAGACCTGCAAGCCCAGGTCGGCGTGATCACGCTGAACCGGCCCGAGAAGTTCAATTGCATTTCGCGAGGCCTGGCGGATGGCCTGTGTGCCGGCGTGCGTTCTTTGGAAGCGAATCCTGCATGTCGAGTTGTACTGCTGAAAGCCAATGGCAAGCATTTCTGCACCGGCGCCGATCTCGACGAGGTTCTCGAGGCGCGCGCTTCGCGAGCTTCACTTGAGAACTTCCTGTCGGCGGGACACGAAGCCCTCACCGCTCTTGAACGCTCGCGCCTGCCGGTCGTCGCCGCGGTGCAGGGCTTGTGCCTGGCTGGCGGGCTCGAGCTCTCGATGGCATGCGATGTCGTGTTCGCCGCCAGTTCGGCGCGCTTCGGCGACCAGCATTCGCGGTATGGACTTATTCCCGGATGGGGCGGCACGCAGCGCCTGCCGCGCCTGGTCGGCCTTCGTCGAGCGCTTCACCTGATGTACAGCGCGGAGTGGCTGGATGCGGCAGCGGCGCGCGAATGCGGTCTTGTGAATCTCGTCGTTGACGATGATGCGCTCGCTGACCGGGCCATGGCGTACGCGCAGGTGCTGGCAACACGCAATCCTGAGTCCATGGCGGCAATGAAGTCGCTCGCCCGCGCTGGCCTCGACGAATCACTCGCGGAGGGGCTGGCGCGCGAGTCCACGTGTGTCGTGGACGCGCTCCGCTCGGACAACGTCTCGGAAGGACTGGCGGCGTTTGGCGCGCGTCGGGAGCCGAAATTCAAATAGCGGCGGCATGCTGCCTGTCGATGGTTTAGGAGAAACAGTCATGGAACACGCAACACAGGTTGAGCTCGGCCGCACTCTGTTCACGTACATCGACAGGGGCGAGCAGGCGCGCAGCGCGACGCCTTTTGCCAATCCGGTACGAGACTACATCTGTCGCGATCAGGCGGCGCGTGAACGCGATGTTCTGTTCCACGACCATCCTCTCCTCCTCGGCATGACCGGCGACCTGCCGAATCCCGGCGACTTCTTCACTAACGATTTCACCGGCCGCCCGATTCTCGTGGTCCGCGGAAAGGACGGCACGGTCAACGCGTTCCTCAACGTGTGCCGCCATCGCGGCGCCAAGCTGGCGACCGCGGATCTCGCCCAAGGCTGCGCGCAAACCGGCGGGTCCTTCACGTGTCCCTATCATGGATGGGCCTACGGCCTCGATGGACGTTTGCTCGGCGTTCGGGAAGCCGACGCGTTCGGCGAGGTCGACCGCTCCACGCACGGCCTTCGACGCCTGGCGGTAGTCGAACGCAACGGCTTCATCTGGGTGCGGCCGGGTAGCGAAGAGCCCTTCGACCCCGACGTCTTGCTAGGCACTCTCGCGCCGGAGATGGCAGCGTATGGGTTCGAGCGCTACAGCCACTACGAGACGCGCACGCTGCGGCGAGCAATGAATTGGAAGCTCGTCATCGGTACGTTCCTGGAGGGCTACCATATCAAGGTTCTGCATCGGAACACGATCTCGTCGCTGCTTCTGGGGGCGCAAACCTCCTTCGATCCTTATGGCCGGCACGTTCGAATGGCGGTGCCGCGCGCCGGTTTTGAGACGCTGCGCGAGACACCGGAACACGAGCGGGACGTGCTGAAGCACACTGCCGTCGTCTACGAATTGTTCCCCAACACCGTGCTGGTCTGGCAGGGAGACCATATGGAAACGTGGCGTGTCTTCCCGGGGAACACTCCGGACGAAAGCGTGATGCATGCGTCACTCTATATCCCGGAGCCGGCGGCGACCGACAAGGCGAAGCGCCATTGGGATCGCAACATGAAGCTTCTGCTCGATACGGTGGAGAAGGAGGATTTCCCGCTTGGCGAGGACATGCAGCGTGGCTTCCATTCCGGCGCGCAGGACCATCTGTTGTTCGGCCGCAATGAGCCCGCGCTGGCGCATTTTCATCGCTCGGTCCACGAGGCGCTCGGGCTCCAGGAAGCATGAATCGTACTTAGGCCATATGCACAGCCTACTCCATGGAAAAGCGTCCGCTTCCATTGCTTGCAATCGATCGTCGATCAACCAGCTGGACTACGTGAGGAGATAAATATGGATCAGCTCCCGATTTCCGCAGATTCGCATATCACCGAGCCGCCGGATTGTTATCGCGGGCATATCGAAGCCGCCTATCGTGAACGCGCGCCCCATGTCGTGCGCGATCCAAAGTACGGCGACATATATGTCGTTGAAGGTATGAAGCAGACCATCCCGATGGGTTTGGTTGCAGCGGCCGGCGTCGAGCCCAGCAGCATCCGCATCGGCGGTGCGCGTTTTGAGGACCTGCATCGCGGCGGGTGGGACCCGGCCGCTCGTCTTGTCGACCAGGATAAGGATGGCGTCGGCGCGGAGATCATTTATCCGACCGTCGGCATGGTCCTCTGCAACCATCCCGACCAGGATTACAAGAAGGCCTGCTTCGACGCCTACAATCGCTGGCTCCAGCAGTACACCGCACATGCCCCCGACCGGCTGATCGGCATCGGTCAAACGGGAATCCGCACCATCAAGGAAGGCATCGCCGATCTCGAACGCATCAAAGCTATGGGATTCAAGGGCGTCATGATGCCGGGCAATCCCGGCGAGCTCGACTATGACAACCCATCCTACGATGCCCTTTGGGAAGCCGCCGTCGCTCTAGACATTCCGTTGTCGTGGCACATCCTCACGTCGAGCAGCGACAGCATCAATCAGCACCGTGGTCCGAAGATCAACGGCTTCCTGTCGATCATTCGCGGCTGTCAGGACATCATGGGCATGCTGATATTCAGCGGCGTGTTCGCTCGCCACCCCAAGCTCAAGGTGGTGTGCGTCGAAGCCGACGCCGGTTGGGCGCCGCATTTCATGTACCGCATGGATCATGCCTACAAGCGCCACCGCTACTGGATGAAGGGCCAGGAACTGCCGCGCCTGCCGTCGGAATATTTCCGCGACAACATCAGCCTGACGTTCCAGGACGACTACGTCGCATTCACGCTTGCCGACATGCTAGCACCTCAACAACTGATGTGGGCCAACGACTTCCCGCATAGCGATTCGACGTGGCCGTGGAGCAAGGACGTGATCGCGGAACAGACCGCCCATCTCGACGCGGGACAGCGTCAGCGGATCCTGCACGACAACGTGGCGGCGCTCTACAAGCTCGCGGCCTAGCCGTCGGCAGTTTCGTGTGCTGAGTGACGACATTGACTACCGGCAAATCACTTCCGAGCCGTGAGGGATCAACATGAAGTTCAGCCTGTTCATCTATTGCACGGTCGGCCGACGGGCTGAACTTGAAGCCGGGATGGCCGGCCGCAAACCGGAGCTTTACCAGCGCATGCTGGACGAGATCGCGGAGTATGCGCGCTTTGCCGACGATGCCGGGTATTTCGGCTTCGGCCATCCCGAACATCATCTGCAGATCGAGGGCTTCGAGATCTCCAACGACCCGCGGCTGATGGGAATGTGGATTGGCCAGCACACGAAGAGGCTGCGGGTCATCACATGCGGCTTCGTATCGACCACGCACAATCCGCTGCGCGTCGCCGAGGACATCGCCACCATGGACCACATGCTGGGCGGCCGCTTCGGTGTCGGCCTGGTGCGTGGTTATCAGGCCCGTTGGGTTGAGAATTTCAAGGTGCGCGAGGATCTCCACGCTGTCGGTCCATGGAACAAGGACTCGCCGGCAGACGAAGCCAACCGCGAATATTTCAGCGAGTTCGTCGACGTCGTGGTCAAGGCTCTGACGCACGATACTTTTAGCCATCGCGGCAGGTACTGGAACTTTCCACCCGTGGGCATGGTCAATCCGCATCCGCATGGCGTCTACACGACCTATGGGCAGGGCGTTGGCCCCGACATGCACATCAACGAGGTCGGCATCGCACCGCGTCCGCTGCAGACGCCGCACCCGCCCCTCTATGGCGGCTTCGCGGCCTCAATGCGCACCGCGCTGTTCTGGGCGAAGTACGGCGGCAAGCCGATCGTCTTGACGGACAAACTCGACTTCTACAGCCAGCTCAATCGCGCCTATCACGACGAGGCTGCGAAACACGGCCGAGCCGTCAAGCCCGGCCACGCGACGGCCTGGGGCGGCATCTTCATTTGTGCGCCGACCGACGCCGAAGCGCACGCACAGCTTGAGGATATGCGGTGGTTTTGGAATCAATGGGCCACCCCGTTCGGGCAGGGCCTGCCCGAGCTGCTCGTCGGCTCGCCGGACACCATCTCACGCCGGCTGGAGGCGGTTCAGAAAGCGGTACCCGGCCAGGATGAAATCGTGCTGCTGATACCCCAAGGTCTGCACGACCGCGGCCAGATACTGCGGTCCCTGGAGCTGATGGCGACGAAGGTCATGCCGCGCTTTACGGATCCGACTTGATCGTGCCGGCGAACCGTTGGCGCTCATGACCGATTCTGTCTCCGCTGGCGATCGCCGATTCGGCTTCACGGATGCCGAGCTCGTCGCGCATCCCACCGTGTTCGGACCCGACTTGTTCAAGGGCAAGGTGATCGTGGTTTCGGGCGGTGGCAGTGGCATCGGCAAGGCGATCGCCATACTCTTCGCCAGGCTCGGCGCGAATCTCGTCCTTTGCGGCCGCAAGCCCGAGAAGCTCGAAGCCGCAGTCGCGTTACTGCGTGACCTGGGCACTGATGTCGACGCCACGGCGATGAGCATTCGCGAACCGGAGGAAGTTGAATCGCTCATGGAGCGCGTATGGTCGCGCCATGGTCGGCTCGACGTCCTCGTCAACAACGCCGGCGGACAGTTCGCGCAACCCGCCATCGATTTCAGCATCAAGGGCTGGAAGGCCGTCATCGACACGAATCTTAACGGCACTTGGTACATGATGCAGGCTGCCGCGCGACGCTGGCGCGATCATGCCCAGGCGGGCAACATTGTGAACATCACGGCCACCATCGGGCGCGGATTGCCTCACATGGCACATTCGACCGCTGCCCGTGCCGGGGTCATCTACCTGTCGAAGACGGTCGCTGTGGAATGGGCGCCTCTGGGCATCCGGGTTAACTGCCTCGGAGTCGGCGCCGTAGAGAGCAGCGGCTTCGAGCAGTACACCGAGGAGGGCCGGAAAACCTTTTACGAAAGTAATCCCATGCGCCGTCCAGGCGATGTCTGGGATGTCGTCGAAGGTTGCGTCTATCTGGCCGGACCTTCGGGCAAGTTCATTACCGGTGAAGTCCTCACGATCGACGGCGGGCAGCAGATGTGGGGCGACTTTTGGTCGGCCGGCCGACCGGATTACTTCAAGATCGGCTAGTCACCTGTGGCTTGGATTGTGGTCTTGCCCGAAATGTACCGAGGGAGACAGTCATGAACGAGATCGTGGTCAACGCCCCCAACCGCTGGCGGCTCGAAACCCCTGGTACCGATGGCTGGGTGCGGACCGCAAGACCGGATGCAACGCGCAAGTACTTCTTGGTCTCCGCGGATTGCCATGCCAACGAGCCAGCAGATCTGTGGCTCAAGCGAATGGACCCAAAGTACCATGAGCGGCTACCGCGCGTGGTGACCGACAAGGACGGCGTGCAGTGGCGCGTATCTGAAGGTTACCGACCGGATCGGCTGCGGCTTGCCACTTTGGAAGGCGAGGACGCGGCGCGCAACAAGGCTGGTGCAGACGCCGCGGGGCGCATCGCCGATCACATCCGAGACGGCGTCGACGTGGAGCTGATGTTCCCAAACAAGGGCCTCGCCATGTGGGCCACGCCCGACGCTGAGTTCGCAATGGCGCAATGCCGAGCCTGGAACGACTGGGCGTGGGAGATGTTCGCCCCACACCAGGATCACATCGTTATCGCAGGTGCGATCGCGACCGGTGATCTTGAAGGATCGATCGCCGAGGTTCAGCGTTTGGCCAAGCTTGGTTTCCGTTGCCTCACTCTACCGTGCAAGCCGGTTTGGGGTGCGCACGACGTTAACCACGCGAACTACAACCTGCCACATTTCGACCGGCTATGGGCGGCTGTCCAGGACGCCGACCTGCCGATCACGTTCCACGTCTCGACCGGACGTGATCCGCGGGCTTCGCGTGGCAATGGAGGTGCTGTCGTCAACTACGTGTCTCACTCGCTGTCGCCGACGATCGAGCCTGTGGCAAATCTCTGCGCTTCCGGCGTGCTGGAGCGATTCAAAGGGCTACGGTTTGCGACCATCGAAGCCGGGATTGGCTGGGTGCCGTGGCTGTTAGGGGCGATGGACGAAGCGTATAAGAAGCATCACTTCTGGGTCCGACCCAAGCTGCAGGGTCTACCCAGCGACTACTACCGAGCCCACGGATTCGCCTCGTTCCAGGAGGATAAGGCCGGTCTCGATCTGGCCGAGTCGCATGGTCTTTCTAATAACTTCATGTGGGCAAACGATTATCCGCACCACGAGGGTACATGGCCGCATTCGGCAGAGGCAATCGAGCGCACCATGGGGCAGCTATCAGATACCAGCCGGGCCAAGATCCTCGGTCTCAATGCGGCGCGTTTCCTCAAGCTCGACCTGCCGGCACGCTATAGGACCTGACCTCGTGGCAACGGACGGTGTGTGCAGGAGCGACTAGGACCCGAAAGGACCGCGAAATGACCGAGCGCACGTTACGCGGCAAGGTTGCCATCGTCGGTATCGGCGAGACTACCTATTACAAACATGGCAAGTCGCCAGATCCCGAATTCATGCTGGCGCTGAAAGCGATCCTCGCCGCCTGTGCTGATGCCGGGATTGATCCGCGGAAGATCGATGGTTTCGCCTCCTACAGCAACGACCGCAACGATCCGTCGCGTCTCGCCGCGGCGCTCGGGTTGCCGGAGCTGCGTTTTTCCAACATGCAGTGGGGCGGTGGCGGCGGGGGTGGCTCAGGCGC
>LSKJ01000182.1 GCA_001557035.1 Rhodospirillaceae bacterium CCH5-H10
CTGGCCCGGACGCTGGACACGCTTGCGTCGCCACCGATCCTCGCCGAGTCTGCCGAGACGGCGTGGCGCCTGGGGCGTGAGCGCTACAACTGGGACAAGGAGCAGGACGTGCTGCTGCAATCGGTGGCCGCCGCCTTCGCGCGGCGGGAGACGGCACGCTGATGCGCCTGCTGCTCACCGCGGATCCAGAGATCGAGGTCCCGCCGCGCCTCTATGGCGGCATCGAACGCATCGTCGACGTGCTGGTCCGCCGGCTGCGTGCGGCCGGGCACACGGTCGGGCTGGTGGCGCGGCCGGGGTCGGAATGTCCCAGCGATGCGTTCTTTCCCTGGCCGGGGCTGAGTTCGCTCTCGCGATCGGACACCGTGCGCAACACGCTGGCACTGTCGCGGGCGGTGAAGTCCTTCAAGCCCGACGTCGTTCATAGTTTCTCGCGCATTGCCTATCTGCTGCCGCACCTGCGCGGCCGCATCCCGCTGATCATGTCGTTCCAGCGCGAGCCGACGCACCGCACCGTCGGCATGGCCGTTCGGTTGGCTGCGCCGGGACGCATCACCTTCACCGGCTGCAGCGAGTACATCGCGCGTCGCGGCCGACCGGCGGGCGGCGAATGGCATGGCATCCCGAACTTTGCCGACACCGAGGGGCTGACGCTCGGTGCGGCGTCGGTGCCCGACGACGCGCCGCTCGTGTTCCTCAGTCGGGTCGAGGAGATCAAGGGCGCGCATTGGGCGATCGAGATCGCGCGCCGCACCGGCCGCAAGCTCATCATCGCCGGCAACCATTCCGACCGCGACGATCCGGAGGGCCGGTTCTGGCGGGAGAGGATCGCGCCGGAGATCGGCA
>LSKJ01000183.1 GCA_001557035.1 Rhodospirillaceae bacterium CCH5-H10
GTGTCGCTGGCGCAGCGCCATTCGCGTCCCGACGGCTGGCGCCGCCTGCTCGGCCTGGTCGAGGGTCTGGTCGCCAAAGGCCACAGCGCCAAGGCACAGGTCGCGCCGCGGCCGATCGGCGTGCTGCAGGGCCTGCAGGCCAGCCGCATCCCGTTCTCGATGTGCGCCGCCTACAAGGAGATCCAGCACAAGTCGGTGGAAGAGCGGCTGGCGATCATGCGCGACCCGGCCTTCCGCGCGCGCATCCTGAAGGAGAGCCACGAGCCGATGCGCTCGGAAATGGCGCAGCGCCTCACCGACTTCGACCGCATGTTCCCGCTGGGCGATCCGCCCAACTACGAGCCGCCGCAGGAGACCTCGTTCGGCGCCCGCGCCGCGCGCGAGGGCCGCGACCCGCGCGAGCTGATCTACGACTACCTGATCGAGGGCGAGGGCAAGAATTTCATCTTCGCGCCGTTCGCGAATTACGCCGCCTACAATCTCGACTGCTGCAGCGAAATGATGCAGAGCCCGCACACGCTGATCGGACTTGGCGACGGCGGCGCGCATGTCGGCCTGATCTCCGACGGCTCGTTCCCCACCTATCTCCTGTCTCATTGGGGTCGCGATCGCGCCTCCGGCCGGCTCGACGTGAGCTGGCTGGTGAAGCGCCAGACGCTCGACAGTGCCAGGGCCGTGGGTCTCAACGACCGCGGTGTCGTGGCGGTCGGCAAGAAGGCCGACCTCAACGTCATCGACTTCGACAAACTGAGGGTCGAAGCGCCGGTCATGAAGTGGGACCTGCCGGCCGGCGGCAAGCGCCTGCTTCAGCGCGCGACCGGCTACCGGGCGACCATCGTGAACGGCCAAGTCACCTACCGCGACGGCGAGGCGACCGGCGCCCTGCCGGGCCGCCTGGTGCGCGGCGCACGGGCCGGCTGACCGGGCCCGTGCGATAGCGGCATCGAGGGCGAGCAGTCGCCCTTGATGTCGCGGGCGCCTAGTCGCCCTTGATGTCGTTGTCCTTGATGACCTTGAACCAGCGCTCCTGTTCGCTCTTCTGGTAGGCGGCGAACTCCTCGGGCGAGGTCGTCAGGATTTCCATGTTGAACTGGTCGATGAACTTCTGCGTCACATCGGGCGCCATCACGGCCTTCTTGATCTCGGCATGCATGCGATCGACGATCGGGCGCGGTGTGCCGGTCGGCGCATAGACGCCCCACCAGGAGTAGGACGGGAAGGCCTTTACGCCCTGCTCGATGAGCGTGGACGTGTCGGGCAGCGCCGGTGTGCGCTTCTCGCCGGTCACGGCGAGCGCCCGGACCTTGTTGGCACGGACGTGCGGGCTGAAGGACGTCAGGCTGCCGATGGCGACATCGGTGACGCCGGCCAGGATGTCCTGGTTGAGCGGCCCGCCGCCCTTGTACGGGATCAGGTTGAGGTCGACGCCATTCTCCTTCTTGATCAGCGTCATCAGCACCAGCGCCTGGCTGGCGCCGAGCACGCCGACATTGACCTTGCCCGGCCGGGCCTTGGCGTCGGCGATCACCTCGGCGAAGGTCTTGTAGGGCCGGTCGGGATGCGCGCAGATCGCCTGCGGCGTCCGCCCGATCAGCATCACGTTGAACAGATCCGAGTCCTTGTACGGGAGACCGGAGGCGAAGGCGGGATTGAGGATGTGGCTGTCGAACGTCAGCATCCAGGTCTGGCCGTCGGGCGCGGACTTGGCGGCGATCGCCGAGCCAACGGCGCCGGTACCGCCCGGCTTGTTGTCGACCAGGATGTTCCAGCCGGTATTCTCGATCATCTTGGCCTGGATGATGCGTGCCACCGGATCGGTCGAGCCGCCCGGCGGGAACGGCACGATGATCTTGAGGGCCCCCTTGGGCCAGTCGGCAGCGCCCTGGGCGCGGGCGAGGGCGGGAGCCCCCAGCGTAGCGGCGGCGCCGGCCAGCAGCGTACGGCGTTTGAATGTCGTCATGAAATCCTCCCTGCGGATACGTCTTGTTGTGAGCGATCCTGAGGCCGCTCCTTGCGCAGGGTTTTACTTCAGCAGCTTCTGCATCGGAAAGTCCGATGTTGTGCCGAAATTGTGGCGGGCCGGTCCGGCTTCCTCATAGCCGTTCGCGAGATAGAAGCGCCGCGCCGTCGCCGTGCTGGTCAGGGTGCATCGCCCGTTTTCGCGTTCGGATGCCCGGTTCTCCAGAGCCCCGAGCAGGGCGCGGCTGACGCCGCGAAACCGGGCATCGGGCGAGACATAATTCAAGGTGATTTCGCCGGCATCGGTGACGGCGCCGACGGCCACGACGGTCCCGCCTCGACGGCCACCCTCAGGGAGTTGCCTGCCTGCGCGATCCAGTTCCGGAAGACCTCGGGACGTTCATTGGCAAGCCATCGGGACAGTATTTCGGGATTTCCCTCATGATCCGCGTGGCAGAGTTCGCGGATGGAGCGCTCCATGACCTCGCACGCCTGGGCGGCGTCCATCTCGACGGCATCGCAGATCTCGATCCCGTTCATGCGCGGTCGGAAACCATGAAGGGATTTCCGTCAGGGTCCTTGCCTTCACAGCGCACGAGGCCTGCACCCGCCATGAGCTTCGACATGCGGACGCCGCGGCCGATCAGCTCCCGCCGCGCCGCATCGATGTCGTCGGCCCAGAAGCCGATCTTGGGCGGACGTCTGCCGACCTCTGAGGTGCCATTATGGAGGGCGATCACGCAGCCGCCGGCGTCGAATTCCTTCCAACCCTTCTCGTTCTTGATGAGGCGCAGGCCGAGCACGTCGCGATAGAAGGCCATCATTCCCGGCATGTCCTTGGTGAAAAGCACGATCCGCCGCATCGAAAGCTTCATGGGATTCCTCCGTTCAGGACAGCAGGCCACGGATCGATTTTTTTGCCAAGCGAGGCGGTATTGGCTATCTACCGGCCATGTCGCTGATCAAAGGTGAAACCGGCGAGTGGGAGATCGTCCTGGGGCTGGAAGTCCATGCCCAGGTGATTTCCGACGCCAAGCTCTTCTCCGGCGCGCCGACCGCGTTCGGGGCCGATCCCAACACGCAGGTGTCGCTGGTCGATGCCGCCATGCCCGGCATGCTGCCCGTGATCAATGAGCGCTGCGTGGAGCAGGCGATCCGCACCGGCCTCGGGCTCAACGCCAAGATCAACCTGCGCTCGATCTTCGACCGGAAGAACTATTTCTACGCCGACCTGCCGCAGGGCTATCAGATCTCGCAGTTCAAGGATCCGATCGTGGGCGAGGGCGAGATCGAGATCGACCTGCCGGACGGCAGGACGCGGACCATCCGCATCGAGCGGCTGCATCTCGAGCAGGACGCGGGCAAGAGCCTGCACGACCAGCATCCCAGCCAGACCTATGTCGACCTGAACCGGTCGGGCGTGGCGCTGATGGAGATCG
Organism: Rhodospirillaceae bacterium CCH5-H10; assembly: GCA_001557035.1. Taxonomy (GTDB): domain Bacteria; phylum Pseudomonadota; class Alphaproteobacteria; order Reyranellales; family Reyranellaceae; genus Reyranella. The sequence goes on from LSKJ01000183.1 coordinate 3,399, forward strand.
TCAGCAAGCCGGACATGCGCACCGCCGACGAGGCCGGAGCATACCTCGCCAAGCTGCGCTCGATCGTGCGCTATCTCGGCACCTGCGACGGCAACATGGACGAAGGCTCCATGCGCTGCGACGTGAACGTCTCGGTGCGCAAGCCCGGAGACGAGCTGGGCACGCGCTGCGAGATCAAGAACGTGAATTCGATCCGCTATGTGAAGCAGGCCATCGAGTACGAAGCGCGCCGCCAGGTCGAGATCATCGAGGGCGGCGGCAAGATCAGCCAGGAGACGCGACTTTTCGATCCGGGCCGCGGCGAGACGCGCTCGCTGCGCTCCAAGGAAGATGCGCACGACTATCGCTACTTCCCCGATCCCGACCTGCTGCCGCTGATCTTCACGCAGGAGTATGTCGACCAGATCCGCGCCACGCTGCCGGAGCTGCCGGACGCGCGGAAGAACCGCTACATCAAGGATTACGGTCTCTCGCCTTATGACGCGGGCGTGCTGATCGCGGAGAAGGAGACGGCCGAATTCTTCGAGACCGTCGCCAGGGGCCGCGACGCCAAGCAGGCAGCCAACCTGGTGATGGGCGATTTCTTCGCCATGCTGAAGCGCCGTGGGGCGACCTTCGAGACTTCGCCGATCAGCGCCGACAACCTCGGCAAGCTGCTCGACCTTCAGGCCGACGGCACGATCTCGGGCCGCATCGCCAAGGACCTGTTCGTGGCCATGGAAGAGACGGGCAAGGACCCGGCCGTCCTGGTCGAGGAGCGGGGCCTGAAGCAGGTGACCGACACCGACGCGATCGAAGCGGCGATCAAGGCCGTCATCGACGCCAACCCGGGGCAGCTTGCGGCCTACAAGGCCAAGCCGACGCTGTTCGGCTGGTTCGTCGGCCAGGTGATGAAGTCGACCGGCGGCAAGGCCAATCCCAAGGTCGTGAACGAGCTGCTGAAAAAAGCGCTCGACGCCTGACCATGACCGTCAAGCTCTACGCCATGACCTGCGGCCGCCTGGTCGGCCGCCTCAAGGACATGATCGAGGGCGAGGACGGCCAGGTCGCGCTGCCCATTCCCTCCTACCTGATCGAACACCCCAAGGGCCGGGCGGTGTTCGACACCGGCATGCATCCGCAATGCCGGACGGATGCGGCCGGCCGCATCGGCGAGCGCGCCGCGCGGATCTTCGGCTTCGAACATTTCGGAGCCGACGACGACGTGAAGTCGCGTCTCGAATCGATCGACCGCGATCCCGGCAAGATCGACTTCATCGTGAACAGCCACCTGCATTTCGACCATGCCGGCGGCAACGAACTCGTGCCCAATGCCACGATGGTGGTGCAGAAGCGCGAATGGGAAGCCGCACAGGATCCCGAGCTGGCTGCCAAGATCGGCTTCTTCCGCGCCGACTTCGACCATGGCCATAAGGTGAAGCAGGTCGACGGCGAGCACGACCTGTTCGGCGACGGCTCGGTGGTCTGCATCCCGACCTACGGCCACACGCCCGGCCACCAGTCGCTGAAGGTGCGGACCGAGGCGGGCGAGATCGTGATCACCGGCGACGCCTGTTATTTCTGCCGCACGCTCCGCGAACGCCGCCTGCCGCGCTTCGTCTACGACCGCGAGCAGATGCTGGCCTCGCTCGACCGGCTCGAAGCATTGGAGAAGGGTGGAGCGCGTTTGTTCTTCGGCCACGACCCCGACTTCTGGAAGGACGTGCCGCAGGCGCCTGTGCCGGCCTTCTGAGACTGTCCCTTAGTTCTGGGGAATGAACTCGATCATCAGGCCGCCGGTCTGCTCCGGCGCCACCAGGACTCGATCGCCCTCGGCCAGGGCGAAGGGGACGTTGTTGGCGCTGAGCAGGCCCTGCAACGGGCGGGCGCGCTCGACGGCGACGGCGGCACCGATGACGGCCGGCAACTCTGTCGGCATCATCATCTCGAGCGCCTTGTATTCGAGCTGAAATGCGAGAGGCGACCAGATCAGCAGCTCGACCGAGCCGGCCTTCACCATTGTGCAGCCGTCGAAGATCTCCTCCACGGTGGCGCCCCACGCGGCCCTCAGCGCCTTGGCCGTTTCCTTGGGCGTCTCGGCGATCGCATGAATGGCCATCATGCCGAGCGCGCCGTTGGGATGGACGATCCATTCCGGTTCCATGAAGGCGTCGGGCGTCTCGTGCTTCACCGGGAACCAGGGCAGGGGGCCGCCGCTCTCACCGACGACGACGCCGGCATCGACCTCGAACCCGTCCTCGGTCTCCCAGGAATGCGTGCGTTCCTCGCCCTCGAGCTCGGGCACGTTGATGGCCAGGGAAACCAGCGGCGGGTGGCCCTGGAGCAGCTCGATGTAGTTCGGGATGTCGTCGCGGTCGGGCTGGAAGCAGATGCAGCGCGGCTCCACATCGTCCGGCGTCAGGTTGAAACCGAGCTGGTTCAGACGGGCTGCGGTTTCGGCCGGATCGGAGACGGTCAGGGAGAGATGGTCGATATCGCGTGCAGAAATTTTCATGCCCGCTCATATAGGCTTACACCCCCCCTGCTCAAGTGCGATGCTGCGGGGCCCTAATTCACTGGAGGAAACGATGTCCAAGATGACTCTGTACGGCATTTGGTTGAGCGGCCCGACCTACAAGGCGGGGCTCGCCATGTCCCTGATGGGCCAGTCCTTTGCCTACAAGCATGTCGACCTGCGGGCCGGCGCGCACAAGCAACCGGAGTATCTGGCGATCAACCGCTTCGGCCAGGTGCCGGCGCTGGTCGACGGCGATCTCAAGCTCTGCCAGTCGGGCGCGATCCTGCTCTATCTCGCCGACAAGTCCGGCAAGATGGGTGGCAAGACGGCTGAGGAGAAGGCGCGCGTGCGCGAGTGGCTGTTCTGGGAGTTCGACCGGCTGGCCTCGAACATCTACCGGCCCCGCGCCATCAAGCGCGGCTTCATGAAGGCCGACGACAACGTCCACCAGATGTACGTCAACCAGGCTGGCGATGCGCTCAAGGTGCTCGATGGCGCGCTCGCCAAGTCCGACTTCCTGGTCGGCAGCGAGGCGACCATCGCCGACGTGGCGGTCTATGGTGACGTGGCCTATGCCGAAGAGGGCGCGATCGACCTCTCGCCCTATCCCAACGTGAAGGCCTGGATGGGCCGCATCGAGAAGTTGCCGGGCTTCAAGAAGTACGAAGACGTGCTGCCGAAGCAGGATGCCGCCTAGGCTCCCAGAGCTTCTTCCATCTCGACCCAACTCGCCTCGACCGCCGCGCGGTCGAGGTCTCGGGTGATGAAGACCAGCCGCGACCGCCGGTCTTCGTCGGGCCAGCGCGCGAGCAGCGTGGGCGGATGAAACGTCCGGTGCACGCCGTGGATCACCAGCGGCTGGCTCTCCCCGACGACGTCGAGCACGCCTTTCACACGCAACAGCCGGTCACCCCACGCGGCGCGCACGGCCATCAGCCAGCGGTTGAAGCGACCCCAGTCCAGCGGCTCGTCGAAGGTCAGGCAGAACGAAGCGATATGCGCGTCGTGCCGTGACCGGTCAGGGTGATGCCCGTGCCCATGATTGTGTGCATGATCATGGGCGTGATCGTGGGCTTCGGCGTTGAGCCATGCCCGCACGTTGTCGGGTTTGCAGGCAGGATCGAACGGGCCTGAATCGAACAGCACGGCGGGATCGACGTCGCCCTGGAC
>LSKJ01000184.1 GCA_001557035.1 Rhodospirillaceae bacterium CCH5-H10
CCCGCCAGTTCCAACGCACGGCCGATGCTGCCTTCGGCGAGAAGGGCCAGCGCCCTCCTCTCCTCGTCCTTCGTCTCCGGCGCGTAGTCGCCCAGCAGCTTCACGACCGTTTCGTCCTTGAGCGGCTGCAGCGCCAGCCTGCGGCAGCGCGAACGAATGGTCGGCAGCAGGCGGCCCGGCGCGTGGGAAACGATCAGCAGCACGGCGTTGGGCGGCGGTTCCTCGAGGATCTTCAGCACCGCATTGGCGCTGTTGCGATTCATCTCGTCGGCCGAGTCGACGATGGCGACGCGCCACTTTCCCATCGCCGGCGTCATGTGCATGAACTCGCCGAGCCCGCGCACGTCGTCGACGGCGATCTCGGCACGGATGCGGCCGGTGTCGTGATTGAGCGCGCGGCGCAGGTGAAAGAGATCGGGATGCGAGCGCGCGTCGATCAGGTTACGGCCCGGCGCGTCGCTCGATACGTCGAGGTTCTCCGGCCCGCCGCCAAAGAGTCCGCCCTGGTCCTGGCCCGCCAGCAGGAAGCGCGCGAAGCGCCAGGCCAGCGTCGCCTTGCCGATACCGCGCGGCCCCGTCATCAGCCAGGCATGGTGCAGCCGCCCGCTCTGCTGCGCCGCCAGCAGGGTCTTCTCGGCCTGGTCGTGGCCGACAAGGCGGTCGTTGCGCCACGGCGGCGGCCAGCCATACGGCCATTCGAGCTTTTCCAGTTCAGCCGGATCCGAGGGCGTCTTGCCGCGCGCCACGGCTCAGGCCCCGAGATGCTTGTCGAGCGCCGCCTCGATCGCGCGCGCGATGTCGTCGATGCCGGCCGTCGCGTCGATCACGGCGCAGCGCGCGGGATCGGCTTCGGCAATGTCGAGGAAGCCCTTGCGCACGCGCTCGTGGAATTCCCGCGGCAGCGATTCATAGCGTGTCTCGGTGCCGCGCCGAGACGCAGCACGCTGCAGCCCGGTCTCGACCGGCAGGTCGAGGATCAGCGTGAGGTCGGGCCGGAAGTCGCCGACGGCCACGTCGTAGAGCGTGCCCAGCATCGCGCGGTCGATGCCGTGGCCGTAGCCCTGATAGGCCATGGTGGAGTCGGCGAAGCGGTCGGAGACGACCCAGGTGCCCTGCCCGATGGCGGGCAGAACCGTCGTGCGCAGGTGCTCGCGACGTGCCGCGAAGTGCAGCAGCGCCTCGGTCACGCCGTCCCAGCGCTCGGCCGGTCCCTCGACCAGCAACTTGCGGATCATCTCGGCGCCCGGCGCACCGCCGGGCTCGCGCGTGGCGATGCACTTGTGACCGCGCGTCTCGATCAGCGTCTTGAGGCGGGCGACCTGTGTCGACTTGCCGGCCCCTTCCCCGCCTTCCAGCGTGATGAAGAGACCGCCTGTTTCATCCGTCACGACAGCCAGCCGAACATGTAGTGCTGGATCATCGTGGCGACGCGGCCGAACACACCCATGCGGGCCACGTCGGCGCCGGCCTCGAGCGGATACTCCACCGTTCGGTTGTCAGGCAGCGTGACGACGGCGGTGCCGAGCTTCGTGCCCTTGACGATCGGGGCCGAGATCGGACCGTCGAAGCGCGCCACGACGCGCGGCGCGGCGGTCTGGCCCGTCGGCATCGTGAGTTGAACGGTCTTGGCCACGACCAGCGGCACCTTGTCCTGTGCGCCCAGCCACACCGGCGCCTCGACCACCATGTCGCCCGCGCGGAACACCGTCATGTTGGTCGATTCGCGGAAGCCCCACTCCATCAGCCGCGCCGTCTCCTGCGCGCGCTCGGCCATCGAGGAGAGTCCGTTGACGACCAGGATCAGGCGTCGTCCGTCGCGCACCGCCGACGTCGACTGACCGTAGCCGCCCTCTTCCGTGTGACCGGTCTTGAGGCCGTCTGTGCCCGCCACGGTCTTGAGCAGCCGGTTCCGGTTTTCCTGTCGGATGTTGTTGTAGGTCCAGTTCGTATCCGCATAGTACTTATAGTACTGCGGGTAATCGTCGATCGTATGCCACGACAGCACCGCGAGATCGCGGGCCGTCGTGTACTGGCCCTCGGCCGGCCAGCCCGACGCATTCTTGAACACCGTCCGCGTCATGCCGATCTCTCTCGCGCGCTTGTTCATGCGCTCGGCGAAAGCCTCCTCCGAACCGGCCAGTCCCTCGGCCACCACGACGCAGGCGTCGTTGCCCGAGAGGATGATGATGCCCTTAATGAGATCCTCGACCGTGGCCTCACTGCCCAGTTCGAGGAACATGCGCGAGCCGCCCATGTTGCGCGCCTTCTCGCTGACGCGGAAACGCGTGTCGAGCTTGAGGCGGCCGGCGGCCAGTTCGTCGAAGAGGATGTAGATGGTCATCATCTTCGACATCGACGACGGCGGCATCGGCGTCTCGGCGTCCTTGAACAGGAGCACCGTCGAGGTCTGTGGATCGACCATGAAGGCGTGGCGCGCCAGCGTGCCGATGCCGACCTGCGAGGGCGGCAACTGCTCGACCTTGGGGGCGGCCGGGGCGGCGGCGGCCGG
>LSKJ01000185.1 GCA_001557035.1 Rhodospirillaceae bacterium CCH5-H10
CTCCCCGCGCCCGCCTTCGCGACCGGCGCCGACGATCCCGCCGCCACCGGCCGAAGCTGGCGCGCCCGAGCCGTCGCCGCCTGCCACGCCGAGATCGCCCACCGCAGCCGCGACTTCGCCCGCGTCGAACGCATGCTCGGCCTCACCTTCGACCGCTGGCTCGAACCCGACTGCGAACAACTCGGCCAGTTCCCCCACGAAGCCCACGCCGGCGCCGCCCTGGTCTGGCTCTCCCACCTGCAAACCCACGAAAGCGAAAAGCGCACGCCGTGGAGTGGTGTCCCTTTCAGGTCCTGGTCCAAACCCGATCGCGCCCGCTGGCTTGCGAAGCGCCGCACCCTTTGGTCCGGCCTCCTTCACCAAATCAATCTCTATCGAGTAGGGCAAAGTGTTTAGGATAACGGAACACAATATAGAATAGACGAATGATCGCTATAGGGCGGTGCCTCGTACGACGACAGGGGCCACTACCAAATATCAGGAATTGCCTTCACGACCGCGCGAAACACCGGAGGTGGGACTGCATTGCCAACTACTTTGCATTTTTCCCGCACACCGATCGTATCCGGAAACGTCATGCCCCCTTCGAACCCCTGTAGTCGTGCCGCCTCACGGTAGGAAAAACGGCGTGCTGGACGATCATCCTTGAAACACCATTCGTCAGTGCCCTTCCGTATGAGGCGCGGACTGATGGGATGAAGCGGCATATGGCGACTGTTGGCTACGATGGTCTTGCTAGTCTGATTCCACCCGCGATAGCGATCACGCGACAGGTAGTACCAGTGGAAAGGCTGAGCGTCATATTCGCCTTCGGGCCACATTGGAAGATCTCCGATGGCCTCACGAATTTTCATCGCGGGAGGTTTTCCATTAGGTTTATCTCCGGGCAAACGATGAGTAGGCTCTGGGAATTGATATGAAATTCCGAGGTCCGAGCGCATTCCAACGAAAAAAAGGCGCGTGCGATCCTGTGGTACACCAAAGTGACGCGCATCAAGAACTTTTGCCTTGACGCTATAACCAGCCATCCGAAATCGAATGAGCTGGTTGCGATAGAGATGGACAAAGTCCTCTCTCACCATGCCAGACACGTTCTCGACCACAAATGCTTTTGGCTTGATAACTCGCAATGCCCGCTCAAATTCCCGGTAGAGAAGATTGATCTTCTGATCTGCGTCTCGCACTCCTCCTTGGCTGAAACCTTGGCACGGATAACATCCGACAAGTAGATCGGCCTTCGGAAATGACTTTATGTTCGCGATATCGCCAAGTCGGTAGTCAGTGGCTGGTAGGTTCGCGAGATACACTTCCCGTGCGTAACGCATGATGTCGTTCGCCATTACGACATCAAACCCGATGCTCACCAAGCCCGAGTCCGACCCGCCACAACCTGAAAAGAGTGATACGGCAGAGGGCATGACACTTTCACTAAGTCCTTGATCTATTGGGTCAATATCATGAAAACTAAGCGTCGGCCACCTCGATCATCTACGATGCAAGCACTAAGCTCGAGACCGGCGCCAAGCGCGCCGTCCACGGGGCGAACTCCGCAGGAGTAATTGCCTGTTCGGCAACGATTACCAGTCGCGCTCTATCGAAGAACAACCCTGCTGTACGGCTGGCCTCGTTAAGATTTCCATCTGCTGCGTGATAAGGCGTTGAAAAGGCCTTCATCGGCTTGACCCATGTCATCGGACCAAACCACTTCGACAATTTCTGAAGGCTAAGATCTTCCCACTTCGTTAACCAGTCATCGCCGCATGCACACTGACCGAGCAGGAATAATGATCCGGGTCGCAATTTATCCAGGCGTCTCCAAACGATAAAGTCGACGCCTTCATCTCCACTAGTGGTGGGCTCTGCAGGAAGACCTTCGTCAGGTTGCCAAAAGAACTCTCCAGTTTTTTCCGCGGCAGTCTTCATTCCTCGAAAGAATGTCTTTCCTACTTCTTGGTCTCGCGGCTTGCCAACGTGTAGTGACTCAGCATTCGAACCAAGGAAAGCCTTCACGATAACGGCACTAACTCGCTCAAACTCACGAACGAACCCAACATAGGCTCCTTTCGTAAGGTTCGGCGATCTGCTGGCGGCTAGGCAAAATTCATAAAGGCCATTGGCGCTAGGAACGTGAGTAATTCCCTTGGTAGAGACGGTGAAAGGATAGGCACCTTCCATCAAATCGCGCCTCCGCAGAATCTCCTCATAGATTTTTCCTGCACCCTCTTCAGTGCTCAAATCTTGCCGTTGAAATTGCACGCCATCCGCATCTGGAAGCGACGTATCTTCGGCGTCTTGTATGGCCCCCGAAATACGTTCGTCAGAAATGCCAGATTCAAATGTCTGATAGCCGCGGACAATGGCCCTAACTTCCACTTGATCGGCGTCTGTGGAGACTTTCTGATGCTTCGCTCGATACGTATGAACGTCAGACTTGCGCCGCGTCATTTTACGCTGGCCGCTTTGAGAGATTGGACAATCGTCTCGGCGAGCTTTTGATTGCCTTCGGCGACGGGAGTAACAGACTGAGCGAGGCTTTTCTCGATTTCTTGCTCTCCCATGCTACTGACAAGATCCCTAAGAATCCCGCGCACTTCCAGAAGGCTCTCATTCAGCCGAGCATCAATAGGTTTGGTGAGTAGAATTATTTCACTAAGTGGCCGACCCTCTCGCAACAGACCAACCTTGATGGGGTCAGCGAATGCAGATGCCAGATCTCCGAGCTCCCGCGAATCTTCAATCGCTGCACTGCGGCCTTTTGACTTGTCACCGAACATAGCCTTCACGGCCAGTCCGGCGTCATTGAGCTTCCTTGGTGGAATTGGCAACGGTTTAGGGTCGGCGGTGTCATCACTGATCCCGACGTAATCACGCGCACTTCCGTAACCTAAAAAGGTGTATACCCAAGAGAATGGGAAGTCGGTAACGCTACCTCTTCCCTTCCGTTGACTATCTTCCGGACGAAATCTGCCCGTCTCGATAAGTTGCCGGATGAAATAGTACCCCTGAAGCATACGGTGCACGGTGCGATGCTGATCTCCGATCATCTCCGCAACGTCTTTCAGGCTTAAGTTACCATCCTCCACAACTTCATGAATCCACGCCGCTTTCGCATATGAATCCCACGGCTGCGAGGACTGAATGTGGCGCACGCCAAGATATGAAAGCAGAGCCTTCTTATCGGCCTGCCTTGGGTAAACGATTACAGGGACGGGCCCGACGGAGGGACGACCGTTCGCCTCCCAAACCTTCCGTGCGTAGGTACCCTTGGTCTGCTGCCGCGCGGCTCGGTCATCGCCTGAGAGAATCAGACAAGATGCCAATCGTCGATTCCCCTCAATGATTGTGACCGTGCCATCCTTCTCTTCACGTCCTACAAGCGGCTCTGCATCGAAGTAACCGTTGACAGACAGGGAGCTAAGGACATCGTCGACACCGAACGTAGTCACAATATGGTCCAGTATGTCCGACTGCTCCTTCCTCTGTCCGCGCTCCGTGCCAAAACGAGCATTACTTGGATCAAGTCGAAGCTTTTTCAGCTCAAGAAACTGTAACACCCCTCCCGACGGCGCCTTTCCCTTAGTTGTTGCCATGTACTCCCCCTTGGACGGCCATGCTGACTACCGTCGAGTTAGTCTATTTCTTCAAGTTAGCGCCTTGGTTGCGCAAATGACCTAGCCCGCCAGTTGGCACGGGAGAAAGCGTCTTGCGTCCATCGGAGAAGCCCTTCAGGGAGCACCGATTGCCGAGGCGCGAGGTTGCGCTCTACTCCATTCCTAAATCGGCCTCCTGGATCCGATGATTGTAACTTGGTGCCACTGCTATTGTGTGCATTTCATCACGTCCTTGCACTCGCCCAAATCGACGTTGATCGCCGCCCTGCCTAAGGAGAGCCTTGACGCAGCCTCTGATCATCGCCTTGACTACACAATATCATTGAAATCACCTCCCCCAACGTCTTGGCGATCCTTCTCATAAACGATTCTAGCTGCTGGTTCACGAGGCACATGGGGCGGTGAAGCCCCCTCACCTCACCACCGGCAGCGGCCGGATCTCCGCCTTCGCCAGCACGCCCAGCGCGAACAGGCGGCGAGCGACGACCAGGGTTTCGCCGGCGGTGCCGACGACGGCGGTGGCGATGCGGTCGTGGGTGGCCTTCATCGCGAACTCCACGACGCTGCTCATGACGGCGGTCGAGGAGGCCGAGAACAGGACGTGCGAGACGATGCGCCAGACGGCGCGCGCACTGTGGCGCAGGCCGTAAATCTGCATCAGGTCCTTCACCAGCGCGAGGCCGACGCCCACCACCACCACCGCGTCGAGCGCGGGATGCGGGCAGGCCGCGACGCCCAGGCTGGCGCGCAGGGCGGCGCGCTGGATGCGCTCGTCGGCCAGGCGATCCATCGGCACGAAGATCTCGCGGTTCAAAAGATCGATCACGTCGGCGTCGGTGTGCTGCGGCTGCAGCGCGGCCGACACGCCGTCGAGCTTGCCCAGCACCGCCGGGTTGCCGGCATAGAGCGCCTTCAGCACGCCGATCAGGCGGCCGCCGCTGCCGACACCGCCCAGCCGCGCGAGATGCTCGGCCAGTTCGCGCGCCCGCTCCGCCGACTTCAGGCGCGCATAGGCGCGGGCCTGGCCGGCCAGCAGCCACAGCGTCGAGCCCAGCAGCGCCACCAGTACGGCGAACTGCGCGAAGTCGAGCAGGCTGCCGCGCTCGATCGCGCCGCGCAGCAGCGAGACCGCGCCGTCGATCACCCACAGCAGCAGCAGGAGCGCGCCCGAACCCAACGCCAGCTTCGCCGGCCAGCGCATCGCGGGCGGGCGCGTCGTCACCTCGGGCAGTGGTGCGTCAAGCGGGATTGAGTCGGCGAGAGGCAGTTCGCCCGGCCGGAACTCGCGATCGACGAGACGGCTCGGAGTATCTGGGGAAGTCGTGATGCTCATGGATGTGCTCACGCGAGGAGGAACTGGAGGACCTTGTCGAGATTGACGTGCGGCAGCGGCCGGTCGGCGAAGCCCGCGCCGAGGCGCGGCGGCTCGAAGCGGCGGATGTTGAAGCCGTGCTCGGCCCACTGGTCGGCGGCGGGGATGGTGCCGGGGATCACGCCGGGCTGGACGTCCAGCACCTCGGTGCGGCCGGCCGGGATGCCGCGCAGGAAGGGCATGGCGAGGCCGTTCACCTTGAGCTTGAGGTCGGTCGTCGCCTTCACCGAGGCCACGGCCAGCAGCCCAGACTGGCGCGCGGTCGCGAGCAGGAACGGCTCGCCCACCATGTCGCGCAGCAGGTTGACCAGGTTGGCATGCTGGTCGGCGGTGACATGGTCGGCCTTGGTGGCGACCAGCGCGAGCCGCTCGACCCGGGCCATCGGCAGCAGCCTGAGCAGCGGATGCTTCAGCTCCTCGAAGGCGTCGCTGATGCTGCGGATCGCAAGACCGAGATCGGCGAAGGGCTCGCGCCCCTGCTGCAGCGCCGACAGCAGGTCGACCAGCAGCACCTGCTTGCCCAGCCGCCCGAACACGTCGACGTAGAAGCGGCGGACCTGCTTCAGGTAGGCGGCGTGGCGGGCGAGCAGCGCCGCGCCCATGCTGCCGCGCTTCGCCGACTTGAGGCGCGACAGCGGGAAGAACGAAGCGGCGGGATCGACCGCCTCGCCGTCCATCGCATGGCGCCCCGGCTGCACGAAGCAGAGGCCGCGCTCCTGCCGGCAGCGCAGGAGATAGTCGCGATGGAGGCCGGCGATGCGCGCCAGTTCCACCAGGTTCTCCGGCGCGTCGAGGTCGAGCGCGCGCGCCGCGTCGAGCCACGGCGCCGCGAGATCGTGCCGGCCCGCGCTGTGGGCCAGCTCCTCCATCTGCAGCGACCAGTCGCGGAACGACTGGGTCAGCATCGGCAGGTCTAAAAGCCATTCGCCGGGATAGTCGACGAGATCGAGATCGGTGGTGACGGTCGACGCCACGACGGACCGCAGCAAGCCGACATCGTCGTGGCGGATGCGCACGCGCAGGCCACTGAGGCCGGTCGTCGGTGCGGGCCATTCGGGTTTCTCGGCGAGCAACTGCCCAAGACGCTCCTCGAAGGGAAAGCGCGGCACGCCGGGGATCTCCAGCAGCTCGACCGAACGCACATGCTCGCGCCAGGGAAAGAACGGGAAGGCCGCCATCGGCGCCTGCGCCGCCGTCCGCAGCGCCTGGGCGAACGCCGTGATGAACACGGTCTTGCCGGCACGCTGCAGCCCGGTGACGGCGATGCGATGCCGCCGGTACGACAGCGGCGACGCCTCGAGCGCGGCGCCGGCCACGGTCTTCAAACGCGAAAGCGGAGTCACGAAATCCTGTCCATCGGGGTTGGCCCACGCGACCGCCGATGTGGGAAGCCACCGTGTCGGAAAGATGGCAGCGCCCTTGCATCCCGTCGCACTGCGCCCGCTTCATCACATCGACGCACGACGCTCGCCCCAACAACGTTGTCATCGCGGGCGGGGTACCCCCGCCCTGGAGCGTGAGCGAGGGACCTTTCGCTTTCCGCACCTCGCTTGCCATCGCCGGCCGAAGAGCGCATACAGCGGCCGTCGAAAGACGGACATCTGATTTTGGTCCGCGTTTCCGGTGAGAGTCCGGTAGCCCGCTCCACCGCGTTTGATCCTGAAAAATCGCAAGTTCGACACTCCAGCCACGCCTGAAGGTGCGGCGGGAGCGCATTTCTATTGTAGTGAAAGGGTATCCCATGACGACGGGAACCGTGAAGTGGTTTAACGCCCAGAAGGGCTTCGGATTCATCCAGCCGGACCAGGGCGGTGCCGATGCCTTCGTGCATATCAGCGCCGTCGAGCGCTCCGGCCTCGGCATGCTCAACGAGGGCCAGAAGGTCTCGTACGAGCTGGTCGCCGACCGCCGCAGCGGCAAGATGTCGGCCGAGAATCTGCAGAACGTCGAGGCGTAAGCCTCTGCGGGAGCCGCCCTCGCGGGCGCTCCCCCGACGACTGCCGGGCCCGTTCCCTTCCTCGCGAAGGGGGCGGGCTTTTTCTTGTGTTCAGAGTGGCGTGACGGCGACCTCGACCCACAGGCCGCGATAGGCGTTGCCCGCGCCGGTGAAGGCGCCCGAGACCGGCGTCACCTGCCAGATCTCGCGCGCCACCGCGACCGGGATGAGGTTGCGCCCGCCGACGCTGCGGTTGGTCGGATCGAAGGTGATCCAGCCGGCGCCCGGCACGAACACCTCCGCCCAGGCATGGGTCGATTCCATTTCCGACTCGAGGCGCTCGGGCCGGTACAGATAGCCCGAGCAGAGGCGCGCGCCGAAGCGCAGGCAGCGCGCCGCCTCGACGAACAGCACCGCGAGGTCGCGGCACGAGCCCAGGCCGCGCGCCAGCGTCTCGAGCGGCGTCTGCGTGCCCTCGCTCTCGCGGCTCTCGTAGCCCACGCGCGCCGCCACGCCCGCGCTCAGGTCCTTGAGCAGCGACAGCGTGTCGGTCGGCCGGCTGCGCACGAAACCCTCGGCCCAGGCGAGCAGCCGGCGCTCGGGATCGAGATACTGCGGCACGGCCAGCGCGCCGAGATCGCGCCAGTCGGCGTCGGTGTAGGCGAAGGGATAGGCCGTCGCGGCGGCGGCGATGTCGAACACCGGCCACGGATCGGCGCCCAGCACCAGCTCGGCCTCGCTGTCGACCACCAGCCGGTCGGTCATGCCCTCGAACGACGCAGTCGCCACGGCATTGCCGAACACGTCGTGCGCCCAGGTCACGGTCGCGTCCGGCGTCACCGTCACGGCGTGCGACACCAGACGCAGCTCGCGGCTCTCTCGTGGGCGCAGCATCAGCCGGTGCGGCCCCAGCCGCACGGGCGAATGATATAGATAGGTGGTGCGGTGGCGGATCCTGAGCGTGAGCATGCGATCTCCACCTGCGGCGCACCGTGCGCGCGCCCTGGCCCTGAGGGCCCTACCCCAAGGCCATCGCAGGCGCAGCACCTCTTGGCAACCGGCTTGGCGCTGGCCAACCGGCGGCAATGCGGCCATGGTCTTCGCCCCTGTCCGGAGTATCCCCATGACCCTGCGTCCGGAATATTCCCTGGGCCATTCGGCCTACAACGATTTCCTCTTCGGCTCGCTCGGCAGCAATTCGTCGGGCATCGACCTCACCGTGCTCTCGGCGCTGACGCGGCTCGATCTCGATCCGTGGCAGGAAGCGGCGCGCCTCGCCGGGCTGCCGCGCGAGGAAGCGGTCGAGGCACTGGCCCGCCACATAGCGCGCCTGCCAGACCATCCGGGGTCGGCGGTCGAGGCGGTGACGATCGCCGCGCGCCTGATCGCGCTCCTGCCCAAGGGCGCCGTCGCCGCCATCCCGCAGACCGCGGAAGTGCGCCAGGCCGCGCGCGCCGCATCCGCGGCCGCACACAAGCCGCCGGCATCGGGCAAACCGCGCGCCGGCCTCCCGGCCTGGCTCGCCTGGGCCGCGCTCGCCGTCGCGCTCTGCGTGCTGATCCTGCAGTTCATGCCGGACGGCAAGTCCGGCTCCTCCGATCGCAGCGGCCCGGAGCGGCCGATCCGCGCGGCGTGACGACGAGAGAGGCCGGCATGATGCGGGAGGTGTGAGGGCCCGGTCTTGCCTGCCTCACACCAGATCGTCGAGGTCGACCTTCAGCGCACCGGCGATCTTCTTCATTACCGACACGCTGCCTTCCTTGCGGCCGCTTTCGATCTCGGAAATGAAAGGCGCGCTAACGCCGGCGGCGGCGGCGAGATCGCGCCCCGACAGGCCGCGATGGCTGCGCCAGACCTTGACCTTGTTCTCTCCGGCGATGAGACGGCGCACGATCGCCGCGGGAATGACCTCTTCCTCGCCCGACGCGATGGCCTGCTTGATCCTGTTCGCCCTCGCGATGTCAGCCTGGTCGACGAGGCGTTCGTAATCGGCGAGCGGAAGAACAACGAGGCTCTCGCCATTGGGAGTAGTGATGATCTGCACGCTCGCCTCCTACTTGTAGATATCGCCGCGAGGACCGATTTCGAGGACCAGGAGCACGTTGCCCTGATGATCCATGATGACGCGCCAGTCGCCGACACGAAGCCGAATGTAAGGCGACCCAGTCAAAACCTTCACATTGTTCGCCTGACTTTTGGGATCGGCGGCGAACTGCTCGACTTTCTCCAGAATCCGAGCAGCCCGCTTGGGCTGTAAGCGGCTTAGGACTTTGTTGGGCTCCAAAACCCACATCTGGCGTGCTTTCATGGCTTTCAGGCCCCATATTCCGTGGCTTGTTGTTCTTGTTTTGTTCCTTTACGAGTCGCCTCAAGCAAGGAGGTGACGGATGGCTGGACTGCCGCTCGATGACGTCGTCCCGATGCGGGGCCGCATCCCGCGCGACGGGGATCCGACCGCGCGCGGCTATCTCGTCAACGCCGCCGACATCGAGCGCGTCTATCCGCATGCCACGCAGGTCATCCAGCGCGGCCACTGGCTGACCTACGAGCAGGCCGAGGTGAACGCGGCGTTGCAGAAGCTGGGCGAGTATCGCCTCAGCAGCTTCAACGGCCTCACCACCATCCGCTTCCTCGAGCCCGAACCCGCCATCCTGTTCGCCGAGCATGCGCTGGCGAACGGGCTGCACCGGCTGCGCGCCAACAGCCACAAGGCCGCCACGCGCGAGGAAGTGGCGATCGAATGGGAACGGCGCGAGGCCGAGCGCGAGGAGATCCTTGCCTGGGGCCGCACCACCGGCATGCTGCGCGAGGTCGTGCAGCATTACCGCTTCGAGCGCAGCACCGGCGCCTGGTCCTACACCGCCCATCTCTCGGCCGGGCGGCTGATCGAGAAGACGCATCCGACTGTGGCCGATCCCGTGAACCATGCCGGCGTGATGATCGTGTGGGCCGAGAAGGAACACCGCGCCTGGTTCTGGAACGGCTGCCGCGGCAACCATCACCTGTGAAAGCGAGCGAGACTATGTCCGTCCTTCCCCTCCTGCAGCCCGGCCTCGACGCACTCGAAGCCGACGCGCCCGACACCTACGAGATCGAGGCCGACCTGATCCTGCGCGCGATGGAACTCGCGTCCGAGCAGCCGTACGGATTCGGCGTCGAGGATCTCGAACGGGTCGAGGCCTACTGGTCGCAGCTCGAAGCGGAGCTGTCGTTCCTGGCGTGCGTCGTCAGCCTCACCGACGGCCGCCGCTTCCACCTGCTCTACATCTGCGGCGAGGAGCCCGAGGACGAGCCGGGCGATTCCCTGCCCGGCCCCGAGACGGTGCAGGTCACGCAGATGATGACGACCGAGGACCTGCCGCCGCAGCAGGAACCGCCGTGGATCCACGACGTCGCCGACATCAACGCCTGGCTCCGCCTGCCGCCGCCGGAAGCCTGACACGCGGCAGGCCGCGGACTTGCGCCCGCGCCGCCGCTCGCCCACAAGCACCCCCATGTCCAAGCATTCGTCCCGTGAACGTCCCGACGTGATCGCCGCGCAGAAGGTGCTGGCCGAGGTCTGGCCCGGCGGCGCGCGGAAAAGTTCGGTGGAGCTGCTGAAGGCGCTGCACGTGCTGACGCGCGACGGCGGGCTCAACCTCGATTCGCGGCGCAAGCTGAAGCAGGTGCTGCATCTTGTGCAGTTGCTGCGGCCATCGCTCGACGCGCTGCTGGCCGAGCGGCCGGACGCGATCGTGGCCGATCTCGGCGCCGGCAAGTCCTATCTCGGCTTCCTGATCTACGATCTGGTGGTCGGGCCGGCCGGCCACGGCTCGCTGGTCGGCGTCGAGGTGCGCGCCGAGCTGGTCGAGCGCGCCGAGGCGCTGGCGAAGGCGTGCGGCTTCGAGCGGATGTCGTTCGTGGCGGGCGGGATCGCCGACACCGCGCTGCCCGGCGGCCGCGCCGACATGGTGACGGCGCTGCACGCCTGCGACACCGCCACAGACGACGCGATCCGCTTCGCGCTGCGCCACCAGGCGAAGGTGGTTGCGCTGATCCCCTGCTGCCAGGCCGAGGTCGCCTCGCTGCTGGAGGGCGCGAAGCCCGCGCCGATCGACCAGCTGTGGCGCCATCCGATGCACCGCCGCGAGTTCGGCGCGCATGCGACGAACGTGCTGCGCGGGCTGGTGCTCGAGGCGCACGGCTACAAGGTGAGGGTCACCGAGTTCACCGGCCTCGAACATTCGCTGAAGAACGAGCTGATCCTCGCGACGCGCCACCAGCAGGCCAACCCGCTCGCGCGCCGCAAGCTCGACCAGCTGGTCGAGCAGCTCGGCGTCCGCCCCGCCCTGCTCGACGTGATGGACGCTGCCGCCTGAGGCGCGACGCCGTCAGGTCGAATTGCCAACTGTCGTCCTGAGCGCAGCGAAGGACCTGACGGGGCAACCAGAGGACTCTGCTGCGCGCGTGAGATCCTTCGCTTCGCTCAGGATGACAGGAAGGGATCGTTCCCCTCCTGTCGAACCTGGACTCATCCCCTTGTCGGCTCGTCGCGCGCTACTTCGCGGCGGCGACAGCGAAGTCTTCGAGCTTCTTGCGGCCGCCCTTCAGCGCGGCGACCAGCCAGCGCGGACGGTTGCCGCGGCCGGCCCAGACTTCCGCCTCGTTCTCGGGATTGCGATACTTCGGCTCGATCTTGCGACCCTTGCCAGCGCCGGCACGCGGACCGCGCTTGCCGCGCGCGGGCGCGCCGCCCGTGCCGATCGCGTCGAGACGCTCGAGCGATGCGGTGAGCCGCTTGCGCTCCTTGTCCACCCGCGTCGCAATGGCCGCCTCGACCTTCGCCTTGAGGGCCAGCAGCTCGTCGAAGTCCATCGAGTCCAGTCGCTTCATTTTCAAAACACCGAATTGGTTGGAGGGAAAGCCCCGCGCGCCTTTCGTCTAGTGAGTAAACACGGCCCGTGCAAGCCTATCGCCATGTCACTTTCCGCACAGAGCGTGTGCAGAAAGCACCCCGAAAGCTTCCGCAAAGCCTTTTCGAAACCGGCGAACGACGGCGCCCTAAGCTTTTCCCGCGGCCGCGATCATCTCGCGGCGGGCCTTGGCGCCGTCCATGACGAAGGAGACGTCGGCGCCGCCCAGCAGGAACTGCACGCCGTGCTTCAGGAACTTCTCGATCAGTTCCTTCGAATAGACGCCGCCCATGCCGAAGAACTTGCCGCTGGCCTTGCACGCCGCGCCGACCGTCGCGTAGGCGGCGGCGATGTCGACGTGGCCCTGGTTGCCGGGGATGCCGAAATCGGCAGTGAGGTCGGAGGTGCCGATCATCAGCGCGTCGACGCCCGGGACGGCGGCAATGGCGGCGGCATTGGCGACGGCGGTGCGCGTCTCGATCATCACGATGGTCAGCGTCTCGGCGTTGAGCTGGGCCAGCGACTGCGGATCGCCGCTGCGCTGGAACTCGGCCTGGGCGAGCGGGCTGGTGAGCGAGCGCGTGCCCATCGGCGGATACTTGGTGGCGGCGGCGGCGAGCGTCGCCTGCTCGACCGTGTCGACATGCGGGAAGACGATGCCTTGGGCGCCGGCATCGAGCAGGCGCGCGGCCTGGTAGAACTGGTCCATGCCGACGCGGGCGATCGGCGTCACGCCGGTGGCGAGCGCGGTGATCGACATCTGACCCGCGAGATCCTCGCTCAGCGTCGAGTGTTCGAGATCGAGGAACATCCACTCGAAGCCCGCGAACTTCGCGATCTCGGCGGCATCGACGCTGCGCCAGCGGTTGACGTTGAAACTGGCGACGGTGCGGCCGCTCTTCATCGCGGCCTTCATGACGTTCTGGCGGATGGCCATCTCTCGTTTCCTCTCCCGTATTCCGAACCGGATTACCTTATCCCACCACGCAGCGCGCCGGCGGCTCCTGCCCGTCGAGAATATAGAAGATGTTCTCGACCGCCTGCACCGCGACCCTCTCCATCGACTGGCGCGTCGAGCCGCCGACATGCGGCGTGAAGATCACGTTCTGCTGCTTCCACAACGGATGGTCGGCGGCGGGCGGCTCGACCACAAAGGTATCGAGTGCGGCGCCGGCAAGATGGCCGCTCTCCAGCGCCGCCACCAGCGCACCGTCGTCGACCAGCGGCCCGCGCCCGGCATTCACCAGGAAAGAGCCCTTCGGCATGCGCGCGAGTGCGGCCGCATCGATCATGCGGTCGGTCTCGGCCGTCAGCGGGCAATGCAGCGTCACGATCTCGGCCCACGCCAGTAGCTCGTCCAGCGCGTGGAAGCGGCCGACGCCCTCGGGGATCGCTTCGGCCGCGAGATACGGATCGTAGATGCGGAGATCGAGCCCGAACGGCCGGCAGAGCGCCACCAGCGAGGAACCGACGGCGCCGCAGCCGACGATGCCGAGCTTCGAGCCCGAGAGCTCGCGGCCCATGAAGGCCGACTGCGCCCACGTGCCCTCGCGCAGAGCCACGTCGAGCGGCCGCACGTAGCGCAGCAGCGAGATCGTCATGGCGAGCGCCAGCTCGGCCACCGAGCGGGCATTCGCGCCATGCGCGCGCAACACCGCGATGCCGCGCGCCTTCGCCGCCGCCACGTCGATATTGTCGTAGCCGACGCCGTGCTTGGAGACGACGCGCAGGTCGGGCGCCGCGTCATAGACGGCGGGCGTGATCTTCGTGGAGCGCACCAGGATCCCGTGCGTCGGCGCCTCCGACACCGCCGCGATCATCTCGGCCTCCGACGCGTGCGTGCCGAGCTGCCGCACGTCCGCCCCGCGCGCCTCGAGCAACGCCATCGCCGCCGGCGCCAGCACGTCCGAATTGATGATGATCCGCGGGCCGTTTTTCATTGAGGCACCCCCTACGGCGCTAGACAAGGGTGTTTAGCGGGATTGATGGGTGAGGGCGAGACCCGCACCCCGGCAGCGTCCGGAACGCGGCAGAAGCAGTCATCATCTTTGCCGCCTTAAATCGAATCGGATTGCATTTGCTAGCACGGCAGAGTCAGATACATTTCACAACCAGCGCAAGCAGGGGAGCGATCTTCAGGCTGCGTGCTCGGGGGAGCTAAAGACGGATAAATGAAGTCGTTTGATGCAGTAGCGCAGCATGGAGACGAGCTACTGGAGCTTGCCTCGCAAGCCCATTTCACCGTCTTTCTGTGCGGCCCTAAATTGGGTAGCACAGAGCCTTCAGCTGAACTGCGTCAGCGCATTAAGGACATGCTTGAAGAGGCCGATTTTGAAGTCGTACTTGGCGAAGACGAAGGCCTACTTGATCCGCGGATAAAGCGCGCTGGCTTCAACGCACAAGACAATGAACTAGAGTTTATTCGGAAGCGCTGCAACGCGGTTGTAATTGTTGCAAATAGTGTTGGGTCTTTTTGTGAATTGGGCCTTTTTAGTTGGCACTTTGTTCATGAGGACGGCGTGCTCGACAGCGATACCGACTTCATCGTCCTCATCAACCAAGAGTATGCGACTGATCCCAGCTACCTAAATGAAGGCCCAGCCTTTGCTGTTCACGGCTTCGGTCAGGTTGAGTACATCGATTTCGCAAATTATTCTGGCCACAATATTCTCCGAAGACTCAACTCTCGACGCGGCGTGTTCGCACTCGACAAGCGCGGCCGCACTCGGAAGTAACCGATGAAGAAAATCATCAACTCAGAGATGGGACTTCTAGCTGTGGGAGTATTGCAACCCACTTCTGCTAGCGAAGTCCGCGGCTTTCTGCATCATTCATTCCCCGACGCAGGAGAATTGCCACCTGTAGCAGATTTTGCTGAGTTTCTGCTGGAGCGGTCAAGACTTGGGCACATTGCACAAGTCTCAAGTAGGCACGGCGGCCTCTACTCGCTGACATTTGCCGGCCATTCCTATTTGTCACAAAGAGCGAGAAAACTTCGCGACAAGCTAAGGATGTATTTGTTACGAGACGCATATCGCGCTAGAATCATCATGTCGCGTGGGGAGAGTGGTGAAGAATTGGCTGGTGATTCGCCAGCTTTGGATAAGAGTACTGATACAAAAGGAAGCGCGGCCAATAAGGTTTTTGGCCTGCGAGCACTCGGCCAAAAACCTTATTGGCCGCGCATCTCAGGGCAGTTTAGATCGAAAACTGGTCTTTCGCGTCCCCCACGCGACGACTTTTTTCCATCACTGCTTTCATTTGACTCCACCGAACAAGTAGCGGCAAGCGTAGGGCCTCACAGTCAACCTTTTGAGTTGGACTATGTAGGGCTTGCTGTTTGCCTTGGCGTATCTCCGAAACTTATTTCGCAAATCGCGAATCGACCTGCACGGCACTATCGCCATTTCCCTCTCCCAAAGGCAAGCGGCGGCGTACGAGATATCGAGAGCCCGCGCGTATTTCTGAAGGTTATCCAGTGGTTTCTGGCTGACCATGTCTTTGTAAGACTACCCGTGCATCCGGCGGTTCACTCCTTTCGCTTAGGACGTTCCGTTGTATCAAACGCGACCCCACATGTGGGCAAACGATACGTCGGTAGCATGGATATAGAGAACTTTTTTGGCAGCATCTCGCGCACACAAGTCCGAGAACATCTTACGAACTGCGGCTTTAAAGGGTGGGAATCTGACTTGATTTCGAAGCTATGTACGAATCAAGACCATTTACCCCAAGGCGCTCCAACAAGTCCCGTCATTTCGAATTCTCTGCTGTTCGATTTCGATCATCACACTCAAAGATACTGCAACGAACAGAACCTAGAGTATACGCGCTACGCGGACGACATCACGATTAGCGGCCAGTCGCGAGCTAAAATTTCAGAAGCCTTTAAGGTGGTCGAACTCCGCCTGCGAGAGAGTTATAGGCTCCGCGTTCGATCCGACAAAACGAGAATCGCCAGCAGGCATGGTCAACAGCAAGTAACCGGCGTCGTCGTAAATTCTGACGCGGCGCCTCCAAGAATGCTGCGCAGGCGCGTAAGAGCAATGTTTCATCAAGCATCGCTACGCCTCTCTGTCGGTACAGAGCAGCTCGCGCAACTACGGGGGTACATCGGATATCTTGGGAACTTTCCAAAGCTGAAGAACTCGTCGGAGCTACAGGAGTACACTTCAATATTGAAAGAGCTCCAGGCTCGTGCTCTGCCTAGCCAACTAAGCTAGCCATTCTCCATAGCTCACTATTGCCAATACGAGCGGGCCCCAGCGTTAAACTCAGACATAGGCGGAAAATCAAGCAAATGTCTCTTGACACACAACGGAAGGGGCAAATTGGAGTCAATGCTGTCGAGCGCGTTGTCTTGAATGACTGGAATAGTCGTTGGCAACCAATCGATAGCGTCAACGACGACGGCGTTGATGGTTTAATTTTTATTGAGGCTGGAGGACATGCGACTGGGCAAATCGTCTTTGCCCAAGTGAAATATCGGAAAAGTCTGAAGACTGACAAGAAGAAGCGTCTTGCTATCACAATTTCGGCCAAGCGCCTGAAGTCAAACATTGAGACTTGGCGCAAGGTCGTAGGAGCGATGATACTCATCAGCGTCGATTCGGATGGCAAAACGATGCATTGGGCTGATCTGCATTCCCATGACACAACCAAGGGCACAAGAATCTACGTACCGACTAAGAACAAATTCGATGCTAAAGCTCTAATTGCATTAGTCGCCACTGCGGAACGTTGCATCGCGATGTCTTACTTAAGCAGATATCTACGACTACAGAAGACTTTGCGTACCTGAAGAATGAGGGCTCGTTACATCAAGTCGCTCGGCAGTATTATCGAGGGCTATCGAGCAACCAGTTGGCGTTTGATGGTGCAAAAACCAAAATCCGCTTCACGCGTGAGGGATGGCAACACATGACACGGTTGGAGCGGCCAAGGCTGGTGCAGTTCCAATCCTTTTTGTTGCTCGGAGCCCTAGTGCCGATCATTAGGGGTCATTCAGAACGAGACTTAACTATTGTCAAAAGGAAGATAACTAACAAGAACCCGCAGAAAAATGAGAATGCCCAACCTAAGGAAAAGGAATATGCCATCCTGCGTGCGGCCGTTTCATTTCCATTTCGTCAAACTACAGTAGTAGCCGTAGTTTTTAGACGCCGCACAACTATGGATAAGAAAATCTCGTACAGCTTTTACACAGTGTACGAGCCACGGCGAAAACGGGATATGATTGGCAAAAGACGGAATAGTAGCGAATCGCTGGCAGCTCACCGACAAACCACGATTCGTCCTAAGACAGCCCGGATATAAACGACACAGCGCACCAGCGATTCGCTTCGCTTAGTCTATACGTCGCAACGCTCTTCTTGCAATCGCTGACCCGGGATTTCCTCCGATGAGGACAAGAAGCATGTCACATCACCTGACGATAGCGACATTACGGGCCACGGGAAGCCGCCTCGTAAGCGATGAAAATTAATGGACGCGCGTATTGCATGGCGCAATTGAGGAGTTGTCCACTTAGTCCCCTTCACCCGTCGTTGATCATGGCCGCCGCGGCCGCGTCTCCCTTTTTTTCAGGAGGGCGTCGTGTTGCGCGGGGGATCATCTTGTGGCCGTCAGTGTCGAAGGCGCGCAGCTGGACTTAGACTTCGGATTCGTCGAGCGCCTTCTGCAGGGCGTCGCGCAGGATCTTGACCGTGGCGGGCGGCGTCTTCGCGGACGCGGTCAGGCCGAACTCGTCCAGAGTGGCTCATGAGGCAGGTCGGTGACGCGCGGTAGCGCCAGTCACCGTGTCAACAGAGGTGACAATGCGCCGACGGTGCGGCTGACCGTCTACGGGCAAAGATC
The DNA here is from genome assembly GCA_001557035.1 of Rhodospirillaceae bacterium CCH5-H10. Taxonomy (GTDB): domain Bacteria; phylum Pseudomonadota; class Alphaproteobacteria; order Reyranellales; family Reyranellaceae; genus Reyranella. The sequence goes on from LSKJ01000185.1 coordinate 17,668, forward strand.
GACCAGTCGGTGCCAGAAGAGAGGGAGCACCACGAGCGGTAGCCAGACGACCGTTAGAAGCCGCAATGCGATCAGCACGATGCCCATGATCTGCGCAGCAACCAGCCAAGGAAAGGCGATCCCGAAGATCACCATGGTCACGGTGTAACCCAGCGCCTAGAGGCAGTACGTGCCCTTGTCGGTGGAGTCAGGCGCGGCACCAGGTCGAGCGTCGTGACTTGCGCGAAGAAGATCGCCCACGATGCGATGAACGCGATTGCCAGCCGGATGAGGATGGACGGGCGGTCCAACCAGGCGACGAGGCGGCGGTACGATTCGATCAAAGAAAAACCTCGCGCGGCCTTGGCACGGACGCGGAGCGGCCTTCGAGCGGCGTTCACTTGATCAGTGGGTGCGTAGCCCCCTCACCCAACCTCTCCCCCAATCGGGAGAGAGGAGTATGCGGGGCGGTGCGTCCGTTCAGCGGGCTAGCATGACCACGGCCAACGCTGCGCCGTCAGATGCGGGTTCGCCCGATCTCAATCAGGCACCTCCGTCAACACCGCGGCGCGGTGCGCGTCCTATAGCCGTCGTAGTACTGGCTGCCGCAGACGACCTGCTGCTGGACCACGTCGTCGCGGTAGCCGTTCTGGCCGCGGTTGACCACGGTGACGCTGGTGTAGCGGCGGCCGTCGCCCTGGTTGTACCAGGCGCCCTGCTGCGGCTGGTTCTGGTAGTAGTAGTTCGGCGCGGGCTGGGCGTAGCCGTAGGCCGGCGGGGCGTAGCCGTAGCGCGGCGGCGGGGCGTAGCCGGTGTTGTAATAGCCCGGCCCGGCCGGATAGGCGCCGCTCGGGGCGCCATAGCCGTCGCCCTGGCAGGCCGCCGCGGCGAGGCCGAGGCCGACTGTCAGCGCGAGTTTCGCAGAGGCGCGTCCGAGCCACGCCCCGCGCGCGGGTGCGTCGGTCAGGGACGAAAGTCTCTCGGCAAAGCGCAGCATCTGTTCCTCCAGGCCCGGTCGCGGGCGTCGGCATCATCGGAAGGGCTTCAGGCCAAACCAAGGCGGGTTCGGCCGCCGCATGGTCACTGAAACGCTTTATCGCCGCCGAAGTTGCCCTGGCTCCGCCAGGCCGTCGGGGTCGTGTCGAAGCGGTTGCGGAACCAGCGGGAGAAGGCACTGAGCGAGGAGAAGCCCACCATGTCGGCCAGCGCCGTCAGCGGCCGGTCGGCGTTGGGCAAGGTGCGGGTCACGATCTCGGTGCGCACCGCTTCCATGATGTCGGAGAAGGTCTGACCCTCCTCCGCCAGGCGCCGGTGCAGCAGGCGGCGATTGAGGTTCAGCTGGTTCGCCACCCGGTCGACCGTGCAACGGCCGCTGGCCAACTGCAGCGAGATCAGCTCGCGGGTCTTGTCGGAGAGGCGCTCGTTGGGGCGGGCCAGCAGGGAATCGAGGTGCCGCCGCGCATAGCGCGCCAGGGCCGGGTCGGCGGTGGGGATGGCGCGGTCGAGGTCGCGCGTCTCGCAGACGATGCCGTCGAAGTCGCGGCCGAACTCGACCCGGCCGCCGAACAGCCGCCGGTGGCCGTCGCGGCGGCGCGGCGCGGCGTGGGTGAAGGCGATCGAGGGCTGCCAGCCCGGGCCGATCAGCGAGCGCAGCACGCGGTAGAAGACGCCGACCGTCAGCTCCATGCCCTGGCGGACGGGCTGCAGCGCGCCGACGCGGATCTCGGCCTTCATGACGGCCACGCCCGCGCTTTCCTCGAGCCGAAGCGTGAGCGACTGGTTGTGCACGGGAATGTAGCGCATCAGCGACTGCAGGGCCGCGCGCACCATCGGCTCCTCGCGCACCAGCAGGCCGATCGGACCCAGCACCGAGAGCGTGCGCGTCTCCGCGAGGCGAATGCCGAAATCCTCGATCCCCGCGGCCTCCGCCGACTCCTCGAGCAGCCGACGCAGCCCGCCCGCCGATGCCGCCGCTGTCGCGCGCTTCGCCCGCATCGCGCTGGTGCCGGGCCAGGACTTCGACAAGAGCAAGCTCGACGCCGACTTCGTCTCGCGCATCCCGCACATCGCCTTCGACCGCATCATGGTGCAGCTCAAGGTGAACAAGTCGGTGAAGAACGTGAACGGCTGGCTCTACGACACGGTCACCGGCCTCTATGGCACCGACTATCTCAACCGCGCCCTGGTGACGGCGATCGGGCTGGGCGCCAACCGGCCGCAGGACGCGATCTATCCGATGTCGCTGAAGGACGCAGGCGGAAGCGACTATGACGGCAAGAACAAGTACGTGATCCGCTTCGCCAAGGGCCAACTGCCGCCGGTCAAGGGCTTCTGGTCGATCACCATGTACGATGCCGACTTCTTCTTCGTCGCCAACCCGATCAACCGGTACTCGATCAGCGCGCGGCAGAAGCTGAAGGCCAATGCCGACGGCTCGATCGACCTCTACATCCAGAACGAATCGCCCGGCGCCGACAAGGAGTCGAACTGGCTGCCCGCGCCGAAGGGCAAGTTCCAGCTGATGCTGCGCATGTACTGGCCCAACGAGACACAGCCCTCGATCATCAACGGCACCTGGTCGCCGCCGCCCGCGAAGAAGGTGGCGTAAGGCGACGGGCCAGACCCGCTATCGCCGGACGCCCGCGGAAAGCTTCTGGACGGGTATCGCATTGAAGCCCGGCGGCACGCCGGACCAGGCGCTGCCGCTCAGCATCGTGTCGCGCCCGACTGCGAACAGGCTGCGCATATAGGCCTGGTCGAAGGGTCCGTTCAGCCGCTCGGTGAAGCTCGGCGGAATGACGGCCACGTTGTAGTCGATGCCGTCGCGCCGGGCGATGACGTAGAGCTGGTAGAGGTCGCTCAGCCCCTGCGCCTGGATCAGCGTGGCGATCGCCCGGTCGGCGATCTTCATGGTGTTGCGCGGCACCGTCTCCGGGTCCGCGCCCGGCCGTGCGTTGCGGATGACGAACAGCCGCCGCGGCCGGTCGGTCAGGGCCCCAAGGATCGCGGGACTGGCGGAGGTCACGCCGGCCAGCATGTCGTCGCCGCCCAGCGACGGCGGGTAGATGACCACCTGTGCCACCGTGCCACCGTCGACATGCATCTCCTGGTAGCGTTCGCCACCCGTCTCGATGTCGAACATCACCGGCGGCAGGATGCCGGGGATCGACGCCGAGGCGAGCAGGATATTGGCGAACAGGTCGGCCGCGCGCGGGTGCGCGCTGGCGGCGATCGAGCCCATGTTCCACAGCACGCCCACCGGCACGTCGAGATTGGTCGTGGCCACGAACAGCAAGCGGCCCTTCTCGGTGTACTCGCGGCCGATCGCGGCGAGCAGCGCTGAGGTGACGAAGCGCCGGATCGTGCGCAGCAGCGGTGCCGAATCGTAGAGCGAATCGCCCAGCAGCCCCTGCAGCAGCCCCCGGCTGCTCATGACGTCGGACGCACCGATGTCGGTGTACACTCGTTCGAGGTCGCGGTCGTTGCCGGAGCCGAGGAACGCGAACGGCGCGCTCAGCGCCCCGGTGCTGACGCCGGTCACGCCCTTGAAGACCGGGCGGGTTCCCGTCTCGCTCCATCCGTTCAGCAGCCCCGCGCCGAATGCACCGTTCTCGCCGCCACCGGAGATCGCGAGATAGCTGGCCGTGCCCACCGTCCCGCCGCTTCTCTGGGCGTAGGCGATCTCGCGGCTGAGCGCCTCGAAGGCGATGCGGCCGAACAGCCTGTCGCTGCTGCCGTCGAGCACGACCCTGCAATCGTCCGGCATGCCGGCGAACCGGCCCTGTTCCGCCGCCTTCGCAGGCAGCGCCGCGAGTCTCGCCGGAGAGGCACAACCGCCGGCCGTTACGGACGCCATGCCCGCGCCCAGGACTCCGAGGAAAGACCGCCGCTTCATTGGCGGGCAGTGTGCGCCGGGGACGGTCCACCGATCAATCGCGGCCCCACGCAAGAGCGCTACAATGCGAGCAGGTCGGGCCCGTCAGCGCGTCGTGAGCGGGCTGGGCGCGAGCGGCGCCAGCGGCGAGGGACCGCCGACCGCCGGGTCCTTGACCTGGCTCGGCCGCACGGCGGGATCGTTGACGCGCGTGGGCACCACCTGGACGTCGGCACCGCTGGCCGGACCCGCCGGAGTCGCACCCGCGGCAGCGCCTGGAGCGGCGGATTCAGGCGGGCTGCCGGCGGGCACGGTGCCGGGGGGCGGCGTCGCGGGCCGGCCTTCCTGCTGGGCGACGGCCTTGGCGGCGGAGGACGTGTAGAGCCATTCGTCGGCGCCGCGGGTCGTGCCCTCGCGGAAGACGGCAATCGCGCGCTGCTTGTCGCCGGCCTTCCAGTAGGCTTCGGACACGTCGCGATAGACCATGCCGGTGGCGCTGGGCTTGTTGTCCTTCGCCACGAGCTGCAGCGCGCCCTTGGCGCGGTCGAAGCTGCGCTCGCCGGCGGCCCGGTCGCCGCTGCGGATCTGGTACTCGGCGAGGCTCGAGTAGGCGAGCGCCAGGGTGCCGCAATTGTAGTTGGTGGTGGAGGAGCACTGGTCGGAGGCCGAATACTTCTCGACTTCCTTCTGGGCGAGGCTGGTGGCGGTCTTGAGGTCGCCCTTGTCCGACGCCTGCATGGCCTCGGCCTGGTAGGATTCGCCGCCGCTCGCACAGGCCGCCGCCAGCGCCGCCGTCGCGACCGTCGCGACAAGCCTGAGGACCCTAGTCCTGCGTTCCCCCCATAGCGCCGTCATGTCCGTTCCCTATCAAGCGCGAAGACCGCAGACCGGCCCTCCCCCGCGAAAAGCTTATGCCGACCACGCCGCCCGAGCGAAAGGGGGATTTGAGGGCCGCGCTTTCGCGCGACCCCGTAGAAGTCCGGGGACATTGCATGGCAATGTCCGGGGCCGCCGCGAGAGGCGGGCATGTAGTCGGGTCGGCGTTGGCTACCGGGATGGACCGCTCTTGAGGAAGACCACGCATCTGCAGCGCGCCGCCGCTTCGATCCTCGCGGCGACGCTGCTTTTGCCGGGCAGCGCGCTCGCGCAGAACAGCAAGCAGGAATACCCGATCCCGCGGACGCCCGCCGAGGACCTGACCGCGATCGAGCGGATCTTCGAGCCGCCGAAGCCGCCGCCGCTGACGGCCTTTCCCGAGTTGCGCGAAAAGTGGAAGGACACGCCGGGATTCCTGCGCGATTCCCGCGTGAGCTTCGAGGCCCGCAGCTACTTCCGCGACTATGTGTCGAGTTCGCCGGCCAGCAGCACCATGGAGCAGGCCTGGGCGAGCGGCGGTTCGGTCTCGGCGGAGACCGGCAAGCTGTTCGACCTCGTGACCCTGGGCGCGGTGCTCTACACGTCGTTTCCCGTGATCGCGCCGCCGCAGTACGGCAACACCGGGCTGCTGCTGCCCGACCAGCAGGGTTTCGCGGTGTTCGGCCAGCTCTACGGCCAGGCACACCTGTTCGACGACCACAGGATCACGCTCGGCCGCTATCTCTACAACACGCCGTTCCTGGGACCCCACGACAACCGCATGGCGCCCCAGACCTTCTCCGGCTACACGGTGAGCGGCACGCTGGGCGGCGATGGCACGCGCGCCGGCGGGCCCAGCTTCCGCTACGGCGGCGGCTTCATCGACGCCATCAAGCCGCGCGATGCGATCGCCTTCCAGTCCATGGCAAGTGCGGCCGGCGTGCCCAACTCCAACGCCGGCGTGGGCATGCTGGGCGGCCTGATGACCTGGGGCCCGGCGCGCATCGGCGCCATCAACTACTACAGCCACGACCTGCTCAACATCTTCTACACCGAGGGCAAGATCGGGCATGATTTCGGCGGTGGCTTCACGGCCCTCGCCGCGGCGCAGTTCGTCGCACAGAACAGCACCGGGCTGTCGCAGATGAACGGCGGCACGCCCTTCGCCACCAGCGAGTTCGGCGCGAAGGTCGACCTCGGCTACGACACCGGCATCCTGACGCTTGGATACTCGGTCACGAACCCCGGCCTCGGCATCCTGACGCCGTGGAGCGCCAGCCCTTTCTACACCAGCGCGCTGATCCAGAACTTCCAGCGCGCCGGCGAACAGGCGGTGATGGTCGGCCTGTCGCACAGCCTGATCGGACTGGGGCTGCCGGCCGCCGTCTCCACGCACTTCTTCAACGGCTGGACCAGCGCCGCTGCCGCCGGCCCGCCGCTGGTCGAGAGCGAATGGGACTTCCACGTCGACTGGCAGCCCGACCACGACCGCCTGCAGGGACTCTGGTTCCGCGTGCAGTACGGCCGCTTTACCGTGTGGCAGGGTGGCACTGTCACCAACGGCGAGGAGCTGCGCGTGGTGCTCAACTACAAGCTCAATCTCTATTGAGGGCAGGTCGCTCCGCTACTGCGTGGCAAGCTTGAAGACCCGACACGCATTCGTCTCGTAGATCTTCTTCCGCTCCTCCTCCGTGACGTTCGCGCCGTCCATGAAGCGTACGGCTTCGGCATCGTCCTCATAGGGGAAGTCGGCGGCGAAGAGGATGCGCTCGACGCCCACTTCGTCGAGCGAGAGGCGCAGCGCCGGCATCGAGGTCACGCCGGACGTCGTGATCACGAAGTTGTCGAGGAAATACTCGCTGGGCAGCCGTTCGAGCCTCCCGCAGGCGCCGATCTTCACCTCGAGACGGTAGCGGTTGTCGATGCGCTGCAGCCAGAAGGGCAGCCCCTCGCCCATGTGGCCGAGCACGATCCGGAGCTTCGGAAACCTGTCGAAAGTGCCTGACATGATGAGACGCATCGCATGGAGCCCGGTCTCGGCGGCGAAGCCCCAGCCGGCGAACCACAGCGCGTAGTCGAGATAGGGTGCGACCCACGAGGCCGCGGGCTCGCGCGGATGGAGGTAGATCGGCAGGTCGTCCGCCTGCGCGGCCTCGAGGATCGGCCGGTACTTGGGCGCGTCGAGATACTCGCCCCTGGTGTGTGAGTTCACGATGATCCCGCAGAGGCCGAGCTTCGGCGCCCGCTCGATCTCCCTTGCCGCCGCAACGGGATCCTGCGGCGCGATGGCGCAAAGGCCAGCGAAGCGCGTCGGGTGGGCCTTCACCGCGGCCGCCAGCGCATCGTTCGACTCTGCCGCGAGCCGGGTCGCAAGCGCCGTCTCGAACACCTGCACGCCCGGCGAGGTGAGCGAGAGGACCTGCATGTCGATGCCGATCGCGTCCATGTGCGCGATGCGGTCCGCGCCGATGTCGAGCAGCCGGTCGTCCAGCGGCTTGTTGGCCGGCGTCTGCGCCAGGATCGACTCGCCCATCTTGGCGAAGCCGGGCTCGGCATCGGGACTTGCCAGCACCTTTTGCCATTCCGCCATGATCTCGGGCGTCACGAAAGCTTCTTCGACCGCGATACGCCGAATCGTCATGCTTGAACTCCCTGACATTCCAAATGGCCGTCGGCCCGCCTAATATGAAGAGAGGTGGTTCAGGAGCAAGCAGGATGACGAAGCCCGAAGACGAGTCATCGAATCCGTCGCGGCGCTCGGCGATGACATCGGGCGCGGCGCTGCTCGGCTCGACTTTACTGGCCGGCGGGATCGCGCAGGCACAGGCACCGGCGCCATCGCCCACGCCCGCCAACTCGGCGATGCCATCGGGCTACAACATCCTGTTCGTGCTGGTCGACCAGGAGCATTTCTTCCCGCAATGGCCGTTCCCGGTTCCGGCGCGCGAGGCCATCAAGAAGAAGGCCGTCACCTTCCTCAATCACCAGGCGGCTTCCTGCGTCTGCTCATCGGCGCGCTCCGTCGTCTATACCGGCCAGCACATCCAGCAGACCGGCATCGCCGACAATCTCAACTACATCTGGCAGCGCGATCTCTCGACGAAGATCAGGACGGTCGGCCATCGCCTCGCCGAGCTGGGCTATCACGCCGCCTATCAGGGCAAGTGGCATCTCTCGGCGACGATGGATCTCAACGACAGGCCGGTCGATGCGCCGCTGCTCGACTATCGCAAGACCATGCAGTCCTACGGCTTCCAGGATTTCTTCGGCGTCGGCGACCTGATCGACGGCACGCTGGGCGGCTACAAGTACGACGACGGCACGCTCGCGACGGCGGTCACGTGGCTGCGCACCGAGGCGCAGACGCTGCGCACGAAGGGCCAGCCCTGGTACCTCGCCGTCAATCTCGTGAACCCGCACGACACGATGTACTTCGACTCCGACACCGGAAACGAAAACATCCAGGGCAAGCGCCATGCGCTCCCCATCGCCCGCGCACCGGACGACGAACTCTATCGCGCGACTTGGGACGGCGTCCCGCTACCCGCCAGCCGGCACCAGCCGTTCGACGCGCCGGGACGGCCGATCGCGCATCGCTACTACCAGCAATCGATCGACCTGCTGGTCGGGCAATGGCCCGATGAGGACCGGCGGTGGCGCGACCTGCGCAACTATTACTTCAACGCCATCCGCGACTGCGACCAGAAGGTGGAGCGGCTGATGAAGGCGCTCGATGACAATGGCATGGCGCAGAATACCATCGTCGTCTTCACCGCCGATCATGGCGAGCTGGGCGGCAGCCACCAGATGCGCGGCAAGGGCACCAACACCTACCGCGAGCAGAACCACCTGCCGCTGATGATCGTCCATCCCGCCCTTGCGGGCGGCAGGCAATGCCGGGCGCTGACCTCGCAGCTCGATCTCACGCCCACGATCCTCGCTCTCACGGGCAAGGAGGGCGCAGCCGTCGCCCGCGCGGCCGAGGGCCTGCGCGGCAAGGACTTCTCCGCACTGTTGCGCAATCCGGACGCCGCGAACGAGAAGGCGGTGCGGCCGGCCACCCTCTTCAACTTCGACATGCTGTCCTACTCGGATCCGAAGTGGGCGGCGATGACCATCGACATGCGCGCCTTCAGGACCAAGCCGCCGGAGCAGCAACAGGCCATGCTGGCGGCACACCCGCCGGATTTCCGCAACCGCACCGCCATCCGCAGCGTCTTCGACGGCCGCTATCGCTTCTCGCGCTATTTCTCGCCGGTCCAGTTCAACACGCCGAAGACGATGGAAGAGCTGCTCGCGAAGAACGATCTCGAAGTCTACGACCTGCAGACCGATCCCGGAGAAATGACCAACCTGGCGCTCGACCCGAAGAAGAACGGCGAGCTGATCCTGGCGTTGAACCAGACGACGAACGAGCGCATCGCCGACGAGGTGGGCGTGGACGACGGTTCGTCCCTCCCGATCCGGGACGGGAAGTGGAAGTTTCCGCCTCTCGATGAACGTTAAGCCAAGCAAAGCTTGGCTTAACGTTCATCGGAAAAGCGTCAGGACATTGCGCAGCAATGTCCGGGAGCGCCGCCCGGTGGCGCCACGCGCTCAAAGTCTTGAGGGAAACCTGCAGAAAAGCGAACCATACACCGCTCCCGGACATTGCCTTCGGCAATGTCCTGACGCTCACCGTCTTAGAAGTCCAGGCTTCGCTCGGCCTTCTAAGCCGTCCGTTCGAACGTGCCCGTGAGCGCGGCCTTGGCCAGCGTGTTGAAGTGCAGCTG
>LSKJ01000186.1 GCA_001557035.1 Rhodospirillaceae bacterium CCH5-H10
GTGCCGCGGCCCGACAGCGAGACGCTGATCGAGACCGTCCTCGCCCTGTTTCCCGACCGCGGCCGGCCGCTGCGCATCGCCGATCTGGGCCTGGGATCGGGTTGTCTTCTCCTCACCCTGCTGCGGGAGTACCCGCAGGCGGTCGGCGTCGGGATCGATGCCTCTCCGGAGGCACTCGAAATGGCCAGGGTCAATGCCGGGGCCTTGGGCGTCGCCTCCCGGGCGCGGCTCGAGGCGGGCGACTGGCGCGAGGCCGGTTGGGCGGAACGACTGGGCGGTCCGTTCGATCTGCTGGTGTCCAATCCTCCCTACATCGAAAGCGCCACCGTCGACGGCCTGATGCCCGAAGTGGCGCGCTACGAGCCCCGCCTGGCGCTCGATGGGGGGGACGACGGGCTTGCGGCGTATCGCATCATCGCCCGCGAGGCGCCCAAGCTGGTCGTTCCGGGCGGCTGGGCGGTCGTCGAGGGGGGTGAAGGGCAAGCGGCTGATATCGCGGCCCTTTTTGCCGCCGTGGGCTTCACGCCCGGGCCACCCCGACAGGATCTGGGCGGCGTCGACCGGGTGGTGTCGGCCCAGCATTAAGAGGTTGGCAATCGGGGGGAATGAGACTAGGTTCCGCTTACCCCTTGGGGGGCCTGGTCCGACCGGTTAGTGGCGGCGGACACCAAACCCCCCTGAAATCAGCCGTGACGGCGCCCGCGAAGGGCAGGGGGGTTCCAACAACAACATCCGTCCGGCGTGTAACTGGCCCAGGTTAATGAGACCAAACAATCGTCAGCGGTCGCGCGGCGGTCGCAGTGGTGGCGGCGGTGGCGGCGGTGGTAACAACCACCATCACAAGCCCCAGCATCACAATCCGAACCGTCCGCCCAATCGAAACCAGATTTTCGATAGCAGCGGCCCCGACGTCCGGGTCCGCGGTAATGCCCACCAGGTCTTCGACAAATACCAGTCGCTGGCCCGCGAAGCCGCCTCTTCCGGCGACCGCATCCTGGCCGAAGCCTATTATCAGTACGCCGACCATTATTTCCGCGTGATCCAGTCCATGGGTGGCTTCGTGCCGCGCAATCAGGGCTGGGAAGGCGGCGAGGACGGCCAGCAACAGGGGCAACCCGGTCCGCAGGGACAGCAGCCCGGCCAGCCGCAGCAGGGCCAGTCCGGTGGCCCGCAGTCGAACGGCGGGGACAACCAGTCCGGCGATCGCGGCGAGCAGGGGCCTTCCGAGCACCGCGCCTCCGAACATCGGCAGGGCGAACGTCAGGGCGACCATCGCCAGGGCAATCAACGCCAGAACGATCGCCGCCAGAACGACTACCGCCAGAACGATCGCGATCGCGATCGCGAGGATCAGGGCGAGCCCGAACCCGGCCTCAATGGCGTGGCGTTCCTCCAGAACGGCCGCAACGCGACCGGCGGCAATGACCCGGCGATCGAGGAGCAGCCCGAAGTTCCGGAATTCGTTCCCGCGACCGGCGGCCGGCG
>LSKJ01000187.1 GCA_001557035.1 Rhodospirillaceae bacterium CCH5-H10
ATCGCCTGCGCCGTGGAGATGATCTCGTCGTCGCCATGGCCCCAGCCGAGCCGCAGCAGGTAGTTACGCAGCGCCGCCGGCAGAAAGCCCATGTCGCGATAGGCATCGACGCCGAGCGCGCCGTGGCGCTTCGAGAGCTTGGCGCCGTCGGGTCCGTGGATCAGTGGGATATGGGCGTAGACCGGCTCGGGCCAGCCCATGGCCCGGATGATCTGGAGCTGACGGAAGGCGTTGTTCAGGTGATCGTCGCCGCGGATGACGTGCGTCACGCCCATGTCGTGGTCGTCGACGACGACGGCCAGCATGTAGGTCGGCGTGCCGTCGGCGCGCAGCATGATCATGTCGTCGAGCTGGGAATTCTCGACCGTGACCTCGCCCTGCACGGCGTCCTTGATGACCGTCTGGCCGGTCTGCGGCGCCTTAAGGCGAACGACAGGCTTCACGCCGGCGGGCGCCTCCTTCGGGTCGCGATCGCGCCAGCGGCCGTCGTAGCGCATCGGCTTGCCGGCGGCCTTCTGCGCCGCGCGCATTTCGTCGAGCTCCTGCGGCGAGGCATAGCAATGATAGGCTTGGCCCTTGGCCAGCATCTCGAGCGCGACCTCGGCGTGACGCGCAGCCCGCGAGAACTGGTAGGTGACCTCACCGTCCCACGGCAGGCCGAGCCACGACAGGCCGTCGAGGATCGCGGCGATCGCCGGCTCGGTGGAGCGCGCCCGGTCGGTGTCCTCGATGCGCAGCAGGTACTTGCCGCCGTGGTGCCGGGCAAACAGCCAATTGAACAGGGCCGTGCGGGCGCCGCCGATATGGAGGTAGCCGGTGGGCGAGGGGGCGAAGCGGGTAACGACGGTCATCGGCCTGGAAACTGGTGCGGGGTGAGTGCGATTTCGCCGCAATTCGGGCTAAAAAGCGCGCCGTAGGTAGGCGAGCGTCCGAAACGTGTCAAACCCGCGCGTCTGGATCCTGGAGCAACTGGACGCCGAGCGCGGCCGGTGGATGCTGTGGCTGCCCGTCGCGCTGGGACTGGGCATCGCTGTCTATTTCGAACTGCCGAGCGAACCCGCTCTCTGGGTAGGGCCGGCACTTGCGGCCTTTGCGACGGTCCTCGCCATCCTGTCGCCCGCGGGAAGCCTGGCGCGGGCGCTGGCTATCGGGGCGGTTGCCGCCTCGACGGGCCTCGGCCTTGTTGCCTGGCGCACCGCGAGCCTCGCGGCTCCTACACTCAGCCGGCCGCTGTTCAGCCTCAACGTCGAGGGCAGGGTGAGCGACATCCAGCGGCTGCCCGACGGCGTGCGGGTGGTGCTCGAAGCCGTGCGCCTCAGGGGCAACGGCGTGCCGCCGCCGGAAATGATGCCTGCCAAGGTGCGCGTCACGCTGAATCGCGGTGCGCCCCCGCTCACCATCGGCGACCGGCTGCTGGTCCTGGCCAACCTCTCGCCGCCCGCCGGCCCAGCATCGCCCGGCGCTTTCGATTTCCAGCGGGTCGCCTGGTACCAGCAACTCGGCGCCGTGGGCTACGCGCTGGCGCCCGCGACGGTGATCGAGCGCGGCAAGCCCGACGGCTTCGTGCGCACGCTGGACGCGCTGCGCACCGATCTGGCCGCGCGTATCCTGAAGGTGCTGCCGGGCCCCGCCGGCGGCGTGGTCGCCTCGTTGCTGGTCGGCGAGCAGACGGCCGTCGACAAGGACGTGGCGCAGGCGATGCGCGATTCGGGTCTTGCGCACATCCTGTCGATCTCGGGCCTGCACATCGTGTTCGTGGTCGGCCTGGTGATGGGCATCGTCCGCTACGGTATCGCGCTGGTGCCGGCACTGGCTCTGCGCATCGACGCCAAGAAGGTGGCGGCCGCGCTCGCGCTGTTGGCGGCGCTGTTCTACACGGCGCTCGCCGGCGCACCCGTGCCGGCGCAACGCGCCTGCGCGATGGCGGCCTTCGCGCTGCTGGCCATCCTGCTCGACCGTACGGCGCTGTCGCTGCGACTGGTGGCCTGGTCGGCCGTGATCGTCCTCCTCATCGCACCGGAATCGCTCACGGGCGCGTCCTTCCAGATGTCGTTCGCCGCCGTCGTCGCGCTGATCGCCGGGTGGGAATCGGCGGCGCCCTTGCGCCGCCGCCTGCACGAGCGGGCCGAACTCTCGGATCATCGCTGGGCATGGCGCATCGGTGCGGCGCTCGCCGCGAGCCTGGTGACGACCCTGATCGCCTCGGTCGCCACAGGCGCTTTTGCCGCCTACCACTTCAACCGCCTGTCGCTGCTCGGCGTCGTCGCCAACCTGCTGGGCGTCCCGCTCACCGGCTTCTGGATCATGCCGTGGGGCCTGCTGGCGATGCTGTTGATGCCGTTCGGTCTGGAAGGTTTCGCGCTGGTGCCGATGGGCTGGGGCGTCGATGCGCTGAACGCCATCGCCTTCCATGTCGCGGCCTGGCCCGAATCCGCGGTCCTCGTACCGTCGCTGCCCGGTGCCAGCCTGTGGCTGCTCACGGCCGGCGGTCTGTGGCTCTGCCTGTGGCAGCGGCGCTGGCGCTATGCCGGATTGCCCGTCGTGGCGATCGGCCTGATGCTCGGCCCGCCACCCGCGCCGGACCTGCTGATGAGCGAGGATGGTCGCGTGCTCGGCCTGCGCGACGAGCGTGGCGTGGTCCACGTCGCGTCGGCACGGACCGACCGGTTCGTGAGCGATTCGTGGGCGCGCCGGCAGGGGCAGGAGGGCGCCAAGCGCTGGACCGTCAGCGCCGACGAGCAGGCGTCCGGCCTCGGCTGCAACACCGGTCTCTGTCGATGGCGCAAGGGACCATGGCGCATCGCAATGGTGAGCGACGAGAGGCGGCTCGCCGAGGCCTGCGGCTCGGCCGACATCGTGCTCTCGACCGTCGACGCCCAGGCGCGCTGCCGGGGGCCGCGCCTCGTGATCGACCGGCGCGATGCCTGGAAGGACGGAGCGCACGCGCTGTGGCTGGACGATCTCACGGTGAAGCGCGAGACCGCGAACGGCCGCCGCGGCGACCGTCCGTGGGTGCCGAACAGTTCGATGCGGCAGGGCGCGGTCAAGGCGCCCGGCGCCTGACGAAGTCGCGGTCAGTTATAGCGGCGGTAAAGACCGGCGAGGCGGCCCTGGATCTTGACCCGGTCGGGCCCGAAGATACGGGTCTCGTAGGCGGCGTTGGCGGGCTCGAGCGCGATCGACGCGCCCTTCTTGCGCAGCCGCTTCAGCGTCGCCTCGGTGTCGTCGATCAGCGCCACGACGATCTCGCCGGTCTCGGCGGTGTCGGAACTCTTGATGATGGCGATGTCGCCGTTCTGGATGCCGGCCTCGACCATCGAATCGCCCTGGACCTCCAGGCAATAGTGGGCGCCCGAGCCCAGCAGCGAGACGGGCACGTCGACGGTCGTGGAATTATCGCGCAGCGCCTCGATCGGCGTACCGGCGGCGATCCGGCCGTAGAGCGGCAGGCTGAGCGCCTGGGCCTCGTTGGCGGCCTGGATGGCGCCGGCCAGCGGCACGCGGTCGGCGCGCACGATCTGCGGCACGAAGCCTTCGCGGGTTTCGGAGAAGCCGGCGCGGCGGGCGTCGGCCAGCAGGGGGGTCACGTTCGGCGCCGGCAGGGCCGCACTCTCGGGCAGCTTCACGACCTGCAGAGCGCGCGCCCGATGGGGCAGCCGCCGCAGGAAGCCGCGCTCCTCGAGCCCGGTGATCAGGCGATGGATGCCCGACTTGGACTTCAACCGCAGCGCCTCCTTCATCTCGTCGAAGGAAGGAGACACGCCATCGTCGTTGAGCCGCTTGTTGATGAACAGGAGCAGTTCGTTTTGCTTGCGGGTTAGCACCGTCTTCTCCCCAGAACGCCTACCGGATTTAGGAACAAATCCTGAAACCCGGCACATGTTCTAGTTTAGTTCCACATAAACGTCAACTTATCCCAAGGAGAACCGGGATCAGTAGCCGCCGGAAAGGCTTTGGAGATCGACAACCTGCACGGTGTCTCCCGCCTTGCGTGCGGGGTCGTGGGCCGGACGGATCATAAGGCCATCACATGCCGCCAGCACGGACAGCATCGAACTGTCCTGAACGGGATGCGGGTCGACGGTGAGCGCGCCGTCGCCGGAACGAGCGAGACGCGAGCGGACATAGTCCTCGCGCTGGTCGTTCTGCTTCACGTCGACCGCGAGGCGGGCGGGCACCGTGCGCACGAGATCGCCGGCCTGGCCCAGCATGCGCTCGAGCGCGGGCTTCAGGAACAGCAGTGCGCAGACCATCGTGGAAACGGGATTGCCCGGCAGCCCGAGCACGCGGGCACGACCGCGCGCGGCGAACATCAGCGGCTTGCCGGGGCGCATGGCGATCTTCCAGAAATCCATGTCGAAGCCCTGCGCCTTCAGCGCGTCCTGGACGAGATCGTGGTCGCCGACCGAGGCGCCGCCCAGGGTGATCAGCAGGTCATGCTGGGCGCCGGCTTCGATGCAGCGTTCGATCAGCTTCGCGTCGTCGCGCGCGATGTCGAACAGGGTGGGCTCGCCGCCCCAGCCACGCACGAGGGCCGCGACGGCAATGCCCGAGGAGGAAACGATCTGGTTCCGGCCGACCGGCTCGCCCGGCATCACGAGTTCATCGCCGGTCGAGAGGATCGCGACGCGCGGCTTGCGATGGACCGAGAGCCACGGATGGTTCATGGCGGCGGCGAGCGCCACGTCGCGCGTGGTGAGCGTCCGGCCCACCGCCAGCGGCGAAGCGCCCGCACTGAAGTCGAGCCCGGCCTTGCGGATATGGCGACCGATTCGCGGTGGGTCGAGGATGGTGATCTTCGCACCGTCCGCCTTCGTGTCTTCCTGGATGACGATCGAGTCGGCCCCCATCGGCAGCGGGCCGCCGGTGAAGATGCGCACGGTCTCGCCGGGCTGCAGCGCGTGGTCGTAGGACCCGCCGGCCGGCGCCTGGCCCACGAGTGTCAGCACCGCCGGGACGGCCGGAACGTCGGCGGCTCGCACCGCATATCCGTCCATCGCCGAGAGGTCGGCCGGTGGCTGCGTCAGCCGGGCCTGTGGTGGCGTTGCCAGCACACGGCCGGCGGCGTCGGCGACCGACACCATCTCGGACGGAAGGGCCTCGAAGGCCGCGATCACGCGGGCATGGGCGTCACGAACGGAGAGCATTGTCGCCTCATTGGAGCGCGCCACTCCAGTGGCGCTCAAGCTATCGTCGAGGGGTAAAGGGATGAGCGCAACTGGAGTTGCGCGCTCCAATGACAGTCATGCGCTCCACGTGCCAGACTTGCCGCCGGACTTGTGGAGCAGCTTCACCTCGGAGATCACCATGCCGCGGTCGACCGCCTTGCACATGTCGTAGACGGTGAGGGCGGCGACGGACGCGGCGGTCAGCGCCTCCATCTCGACGCCAGTGCGGCCCTTGAGCTTGCAGGTCGCCTCGATGTCGACGGCCTTGCGCTTCGGGTCGAGCGAGAGCTTCACGTCGACCGACGACAGCGCGAGCGGATGGCAGAGCGGAATCAGGTCGGGCGTCTTCTTGGCCGCCATGATGCCCGCGAGCTGGGCCACCGCGAGCACGTCGCCTTTCTTGGCCTTCTTGTCGCGGATCAGCTTCAGGGTCGCGGCCTGCATGATGACGCTGGCGCGGGCGACGGCGACACGCTCCGTGATCTCCTTGTCGCCGACATCGACCATGCGGGCGTTGCCGCCCTCGTCGAAATGGGTGAGCGCCGCCTTGCGCTTCATGCGGCCTCGCGCACCAGGATCTCGCGCACCGCCGCTTCGACGTCGGGCTTGCGCATGAAGCTCTCGCCGATCAGGAACGCCGAGGCGCCGACCTTGGCCATGCGGGCGAGGTCGGCAGGGGAGCCGAGGCCGCTTTCGGCCACCAGCACGCGGTCCTTCGGCACCATCGGCGCCAGCTTCTCGGTGGTGGCGAGATCGACGGCCAGGGTCTTCAGGTTGCGGTTGTTCACGCCGATCAGGTCGGCGTCGACCTTGAGCGCGCGTTCCAGTTCCTCGCCGTCATGCACCTCGACCAGCACGTCCATGCCCCATTTGTGCGCAAGCTTCGCCAGCTCGGCGGCGAGCGCGTCGTCGAGGCAGGCCATGATCAGCAGGATGCAGTCGGCGCCGAGTGCGCGGGCTTCCGGCACCTGGTAGGGATCGATCATGAAATCCTTGCGCAGCACGGGCAGTTTCACCGCGGCGCGCGCCTGGGTCAGGAACTCGTCCTTGCCCTGGAAGTAGGGCTCGTCGGTCAGGATCGACAGGCAGGTCGCGCCGCCGCGCTCGTAGGAGCGGGCGAGGGAAGGCGGATCGAAGTCCGGCCGGATCAGGCCCTTGCTGGGCGAGGCCTTCTTGATTTCGGCGATCAGGCCGTAGCGGCCCTCGGCGATCGTGGCCTTGAGCGCCCGGGCGAAGCCGCGCGGCGAATCGGTGTCGCGGGCGAGGTTCTCGATGACCCTGAGCGAGCGTTGCGAGATGCGCCCGGCCACATGGCGCTTCTTGTCGGCAACGATCCGGTCGAGCGTGTCGCTCATGCGCAAATCCTCTTCAATGTCGCCAGCGCTTCGCGAGCCTTGCCGCTGTCGATCGACTGGGCGGCCATGGCGGCGCCCTCCTTGAGATCCCGTGCCTTGCCCGCGACCATGATCGCGGCGGCGCTGTTCAACAGCACGATGTCGCGGAAGGCGTTCTTCTCGCCGCCCAGGAGGGCATGGATCGCCTCGGCATTGTGCGCCGCGTCGCCACCCTTCAGCTGGTCGATCGTGGCGCGCTTCACGCCGATCTCTTCCGGTGCAATCTCGATCTCGGTCACCTTGCCGTTTTCCAGCGAGGCAGCCCAGCTCGCCGTCGTCGTGGTGAGTTCGTCCATGCCGTCCTGGCCGTTCACGACCAGCGCGCGTTCGAGTCCCAGCTGGCCCAGCGCCTCCGCGACGGGTCTGAGCCAGCGGCGATCGAACACGCCCACGAGCTGCCGCGTCACCAGGGCGGGGTTCGACATCGGGCCCAGCAGGTTGAAGATGGTGCGCGAGGGCGCCAGCTCGACCCGCGGGCCCGCGACGTTGCGCATGGCGCTGTGATGGCGCGGCGCCATCAGGAAACAGACCCTGGCCTCGACCAGCGCCTTCTCCAGCGCCTCGATCGGCACTTCGAGGCCGATGCCCAGGGCGGACAGGACGTCGGCTGCGCCAGACTTGGATGTGAAGGCGCGGTTGCCATGCTTGGCCACCGGGATGCCGGCACCGGCCACGACGAAGGCCGAGCAGGAGGAGACGTTGTAGGTGCCGTGGTGGTCGCCGCCGGTGCCCACGATGTCGATCGTGCCCTCCGGGGCCTTGACGCGGAGGACCTTGGCCCGGAGCGCGCGCGAGCCTCCGGCCAGTTCCTCGGCCGTCTCGCCGCGGACCTTGAGGCCCATCAGGAAGGCGCCCATCTGGGCCGGGGTCGCGTCGCCCGACGTCATGATGTCGAAAGCGCGTTCCGCCTCGTCGATGCCGAGGGTCTCGCCGTTGCCTACCTTGGCCAGAAGGCCGCGAAAATCGTCGATGTCGCCGCTCACCGGAACCCCGTACTTTTGCCTCTTGCCGGTTTGGCCGGCGGGCGCGAAGCTATATCACATGGCACAAGAACTCATCCTCAAGGTCACCGGCATGGATTGCGACGGCTGTGTAAAGGCCGTCACCCGAGCCGCCACCGGCGCGGGCACCGCGCCACTCTCCGTCGACCTCAAGAGCGGGGAGATGCGTCTCCCCGAGGG
>LSKJ01000019.1 GCA_001557035.1 Rhodospirillaceae bacterium CCH5-H10
GACCTGGGCCGTTGCCGTGTCGCCGTCCAACGCCGTCGCCGTGACGCCGTCGGCCGCCCCGCCGGCGCCGCCCGCGGTGAGCGTGGCGTTCGTCGTGCCGCCCCGGCCGCCCTGGGCACTGGCCGTCGCATCGGAACTGGGCGTCGCGCCCGTCTCGTTCGTCGTGGCAGAAGCGCTGGCTGTTGCGGTTCCGCCCATGCCCGCGCGACCGAGGTCGGTGGACGTCCCCTGGCCCGCGGTCGCTTCCGCAGAGGCGGAAACCTGACCGGTACCGGTCATCGACGTGGAAGCGAGGGCGTTGGCACCCGTCTTTCCGTTTGCCGTACCCGATACGACCGTGCCGTTGTCTCCCGAAGTCGCGAGGGTACTGCCGGCCAGTTCAGCCGGGAGGTCATCGGTGGTTTTGTCCACCGACAGGGTGGAATCGGCGGCGCCGCCCAAACCGGCATAGCCGCCGCTGCTGTCGCCGCCGCGGCCGCCGGTGGCGACCTGTTCGAGTTCGAGATGGCCCGAGGTCTCGCCCGAGACCGCATCGGTCATGGAACTGGCCCGGCCGCCGCCGCCATGGGCGCCCAACGAGCCATGGCCGCCGCTGCCGCCGATCTGTTCGGCGCGCACGTCAACGGCGCCGTTGGTCTGCGCGATGCCCTCGGCCGTCGCCGTGGCGCTGCCGCCGGAGCCGCCGCGCATCCCCGCCATCGCCGAATCGCCGCCGGCGCCGCCCTGCGCGATGACGTCGACGGTTGCACCGCCATCAGAGGCGTTGGCCGAAACGCTCGCCAGCGCATTGCCGCCGGTCCCGCCCTTGGCCGTGGTGCTGTCGCCACCCGCGCCGCCGGTGGCGGTGCCGTTGCTGATCGTCGCGAAGGCCGTGACGTTGCCGTCGACCGCCGCACGGCCGCCGGCCTGGCCGACAGTGCCGCCGCCACCTTCGCCGCCCTCCGCTTCGATCGAGGCGGAAACGGTGGAGTCGTCCGCGCTCGTCAGGGTCAGGTTGGAATAGGCCCGGCCGGCAATGCCGCCGGCTCCCCCGTCGCTCGCGCCGCCGCGTCCGCCCGCGGCCGACTGCGACAGGGTGACGGTGGTGTCTGCACTCGCCTCCACGGCATTGGTGAGCACGACCGTCGCGCCGGCACCGCCCGTGGCGCCGTCCAGGCCCTGGCCGCCATCGCCGCCGATGGCGAATGCGCTGGCCGACGCATCGGTATCCGCGTCCGCCTCGGCGGTGACGCCTTTGACGCCGCCGCCCGCACC
>LSKJ01000188.1 GCA_001557035.1 Rhodospirillaceae bacterium CCH5-H10
GCCGCCGCGTCGCGGGCTTCAGTCGACATCGGCGAACTGCAGGATGCGGCGAGTCGGCGGATCGCGGAAGCGACGGGCGCCGAGGCGGGGCTTGTCACGACCGGTGCGGCGGCAGCCCTCACGCTCGCGGCGGCCGCTGCCATCGCGCGCTGGGACATCGCCAAGATGGCGGCGCTTCCTCATGCCGGGGCGTTTCCCCACGACATCCTGATCCCGCGCACCCAGCGAACCGGCTACACCCATGCGCTGGCGGCCTCCGGCGCGCGGCTGGTCGATATCGGGCACAACGATCGCGGCACCGGCGCGGGCGTGCGCGGCCTGGAAGCCTGGGAGATCGAGACGGCGATCACCCCGTCGGTCGTGGCGATGGCCTTCTCGGTCAATGCCGGCAGCATCGTCGACCTGCCGACCGCCATCGCGACCTGCCGCGCCAACGGGATTCCGCTGATCGTCGATGCGGCGGCGCAGCTTCCACCGAAGGAGAACCTGCGGCGCTTCATCGACATGGGCGTCGATCTGGTCGCCTTCTCCGGAGGCAAGGCGCTGGGCGGGCCGCAGGCGTCGGGCATTCTCGCCGGCCGGCGCGACCTCGTCGCCTCGGCCTTGCTGCAGCAGCTGGACATGGACGTGGCGCCCGATACCTGGACGCCGCCCAGGCTGGTCGATCGCGCCAATCTGCGCGGCGTGCCGCATCATGGGATCGGTCGCGGCTTCAAGGCCGGCAAGGAGGAGATCGTCGGACTGCTCGTGGCGCTGGAGCGTTTCGAGAAGGCCGACGACGCCGCCGCCAACGCCGCGCTGCAGTCGCGCCTGGAGGCGATCGCCGCTTCATTGAAAGGCTTCGACGTGAAGCTGATACCGGCGGTGCAGACCGGGCGTGTACCCGTGCTGGAAATCGCCGTGCCCGACGCGCTCGTCGTCAGCGCGAAGCTGCAGAAGGGCGATCCGCCGGTTCACCTCTCGGAGCGGCATGCCGCGCGGGGCGTGCTCACGCTCGATCCGCAGGTCCTGTTGCCCAAGCATGACGCGCCGCTCGCGGCGGCACTTCGTGGCGTGCTCCAGTCCACGGCCGCCTGAGCGCTTCCTCATCCCATGACGGTCATTGCGACACTCGTCGCCGCCGCGCTTTTCATCGTGCTGCATTGGCAGGGGATCGCGCTGTCCGGAGATGGCTGGGCCATGTGGCAGGCAGCCGTGTCACTGGGCGACGGGCACGGCTATCGCACGTTCTCCGGTGAACCCATCGTTTCCTGGCCGCCGCTCTACTCGGCCTATCTGGTTTTCTGGAACGCTCTGCTCGGCCCGACGGGCGCCAGCCTGGTCGCGGCAAACGGCGTGCTGATCGTTGCACAGGCATGGTTGTGGTCGCGGCTGATCGGTCGGTTGATCGCCGACGGAGGGCCGGCCTTGCCGACTAAGGTCGCGATGGTGGTTGGCGTCTTCATCGGCGCGTTCATTGCCGTGAACCAGATGGTCGTGTTGGCCCACAACATCGTCTACCTGCTTCTTCCGCTCTACCTTGGGGCACTTTGGAACTTCAGCCGGCAACGAAGACCCACGCGCGACGCCGCGGTGCTCGTCGTGGTCGGAACGTTGCTGATGCTGTCCCACAATTCCTGCATCGCGTTCATTGCTGCAGCGGGCGTGGTGGTGATCTGCCATCCGGGGCTCTCATCGAAGCCCGGTCAATTCCTGCTGTCGGCAATGGCCGTTGGTACACCGATCATCCTGTGGGTGGCGTTGCGGCTCCTTCTCGGCCAGAGCGGCAGTCATTCGTTCGGCTGGGACGCCGGCAGATACAGCGCCGGCGATTACATGCTCCAGTTGCTGAGCGGTCCCGGCGATCTGCTGGTGAGCGGTCGATATCACGCGGGTCTTGCGGGCTGGCTCGTGCTTTGCGCCGTGGCGGTCTTCTTCGCGCGAACCAGGCAAGCCGGGCCGGTTCGGTTCGCGCTGATCTTCACGGCTGCGGCGGGGGCGACGCTATTCGTTCTGTTCAACATCACCTGGATCTACGACGACCTGTCCAGTCCGCGCTTCGTGATGTTCGCGCCGTTGCTGCTGTTGCCCCTCATCGTCGGCGTCGCCCTGCCGCGCTATCCGGCAACGACGACCATCATGGCCGCATTGTTGCTGGTGCCTCAATTGTACTGGGCAGGGGCATGGGTTCATCGCCAGTTCGGCGCGACGCTGGCAGAACTGGATCATCCGCGCAGTTTCGTCACCCACGCATCATACATCTCGCGGAGCCATCTCGACGGCGATCCCACGCCAAAACCGGATGGCGCGCTGATCGCCGCGCCACGACACGTGGAGCCGGCGTCGTTGATTCCACCGGGACGCCGGACGAAGAATCTCGAACGCTGACCCTCTACGGGGGCCGCGCTTCAGTCGACCGCCGACTGACCCTCATCGCGATAGGCCCAGCAGCTGTCGGGCGGCAGGGTGAGGGCGACCTCGCCGTCGTTGTGGCGGGCCGCCGTGCCGAGTTCCAGCACTTCGACTTTCTGTCCGCCGAACTCGACGTCGTAGATGGTCTGCATGCCCTGGTAACGCCGCTCGATCACTCTTCCCGTGAAGCTGTTGGCGGGGCCACGCTCGCCGAGGCGGATGTTCTCGGCACGCAGCGCCACGTGGGCATTGTCGCCCGCCACCAGCGGTTGCGGCGTCCAGGCTTCGATGCGGCCGGCGGCGCCCAGGTCGATGACGGCCTGCTCGCCCTTGCGCTCCAGCACCTTGCCCTTGAGCACGTTCGCGGCGCCCGTGAAGTTGGCGACGAAGGAATCGGCCGGCCTGTTGTAGATCTCGCCCGGCGGCGCCATCTGCAGCAGCTTGCCGTCCTTCATGACGCCGATCCGGTCGCCCAGCACGACGGCCTCGGACTGATCGTGCGTCACGTAGAGGCCGGTCATGCCGGTCATCTTCAGGATGCGGCGCAACTCGTCGCGCAGGCGGATGCGCAGCTTGGAATCGAGATTGGACAAGGGCTCGTCGAGCAGCAGCAGCTGCGGCCGATAGACGAGGCTGCGCGCCAGTGCGACGCGCTGCATCTGGCCACCCGACAGCGACGTCACGGGTCGCTGGGCGTATTCGCCGAGGCCGACCAGTTCGAGCGTCTCGCGGACCTTGCTGTCGATGTCACCGCTGCCGCTGGTGTTCTTGCGGCGATACTTCAGCGGATAGGCGACGTTCTGGTGCACCGTCATGTGCGGCCACACCGCATAGGACTGGAACACCATGCCGATGTCGCGCTCGCGCGGGCTGACCAGGGTGCCGCGTTCGGGTTCCGACACGACGCGGCCGCCGATCGAGATGCGGCCGCCGGTCGGATGTTCGAGGCCGGCGACGCAGCGCAGCGTCGTGGTCTTGCCGCAGCCCGAAGGCCCCAGCAGAACCACGATCTCGCCCGCCGGGACGTCGAAGTTGACGCCGTCGACGGCCGCCTTGCCGGTCCCGAACTTCTTGACCAGGTTCTCGACGAGGAGCGCAGCGCTCACTGGCGGTACCCGTAGGTCTTGTTCCACTCTTCCATCCACGTGTTCCGCAGCTTGCTGAACTCGTCGAACTTCGGCACCCAGACCTTGACGACCTTGGGATCCCAGCCCTTCGGATAGGCCGGCGGCTCCTTGAGGGACGTGATGTTGCCCAGCTTGTTGATCATGAAGGTCTGGCCTTCCTTGGACAGGCGCCAGTTCATGAACAGCTTGGCGGCGTTCGGGTTCTTGGACGCCTTGGTGACGCCGTCGGCATAGGGAACGATCGGCACGCCCTCGGGCGCGAAGATCGCCTCGGCCGGAGCCCCATCGACGATCTTGGTGTAGATGATGTTGTAGAGCAGGGGCGCGATCGAGACCTCACCGCGGACCAGCGCGTCGGACAGCGGCGCGCCCGACGGATAGAGTGCGATGCCGAGTTCGGCCTGCTTCTTCCAGTAATCCTCGCCGAGCACCTGACGCTCGAACATGATGCGGGTCCAGGTCGTGCCGCCCGACGGCCCGATCACCTGTCCGATCTGCTTGTTCTTGTATTCGGGCTTGGTGAGATCCATCCACGTCTTGGGCGCGTTCTTCACGAGCTGCGTGTTGTAGGCGATGGCCCAGCCCAGCGTGACGCCCGGCCACAGCTTCGGCGAGACCAGCGCGTCGGGGCGATAGTCGGCAGCGTTCGGCGGCGCGTAATCCTGGAAGAGATCGGCGATGTCCAGCATCAGGCCGCGGTCGGAATGGTTGACGACGTCGGCGCCGAGCTTGTCGGCCGCGGCTTCCGTCTTGATGCGGGTGATGAGCTGGCCGCCCGGCGCACGGACCATCGCGACCTTGATCTTGGGGAAGCGCTTGTTGAACTCCTTGATCACTTCCTGCTGCGTCTCGGCGAAGTCCGCCGTGTACAGGGTCAGTCCGCCTTCCTTCTCGGCGGCGGCGATCAGCTCCTTGGAGCCGAACTGGTCCTGCTGGGCCCGGGCGGGGAGTGCCGCGGTGGCGGCTGCGCCGGCGATGCCGGCCAGTACGGTTCTACGCTTCATCTTCTTTTCCTCCGATTGTTGTCGTTCGTCAGCCGGCGCGGGCGCTGCTTTCTGCAGCTCCGCGGGACAGCCAGGTCGTGATGCCGAGCAGCACCGCGAGAATCACGGTCTGCACGAGACTGAAGGCGGCCGTCTTGCCGACGTTTCCGCCTTCGTAATAGTCGAGCAGCAGCACGGCCATCACGGTCGTGTCGCTGGTGTAGAGGAACAGGGACGAGCCCAGTTCGCGTACCGACAGCACGAACAGCAGCGTCATCGAGGCGACGATGCCCGGCCGGGCGAGCGGCACCATGATCGTGCCGATCGTGCTGAGCAGGCCGCGGCCGCAGATCCAGGCGGCTTCCTCGAGCTCGCGGTGGATCTGCATGAATGAGGTCGACAGCGCCTTGACCGTGTCGGGGATGAAGCGCGCCACGAAGGCCAGCGCCAGGATCCAGATGGTGCCGTAGAGGCCGCCGGGCAGGCCGATCCAGGCCCAGAGATAGGCGACGCCGACGACGAGGCCGGGGATGGCGACCGGGATCGTCGACAGGAGATCGATGATCTTGCGGCCGGGGACCTGAGTGCGGTTGATCGTATAGCCGATGGCGAAGGCCAGAACGCCGCCGACCACGGCGGTGATCACGCCGACCTTCATCGTGTTCCAGATGGAGATCATCGTCAGCGGATTGTCGAAGATCGAATTGAAGTGCACCCAGCTGTACGCCTTCATGTCGAACACCGCGTCGAAGTCCTTGAAGAACAGGAACCGGCGGAAGGCGGCGATCACCAGGGCGATCGTGGGCAGCACGACGACGATGAACAGGTAGGCGAGGGCCAGGCTGAAAGTGAACCAGCGCCACGGCCCGAGATTGAGGCTGCGCGGGCGGAAGGCCTTGCCGGCGACGGTGGCGAAGCTGCGACCCGAGAGGATCCGCTGCTGTGCCCAGACGAAGATGGCCGTGACGGCCATCAGCAGGATCGCGACGGCGGCGGCGGTGTTGTAGAGCGGCGGGCTCCAGGCGGTGAGCTTGAAGATGTAGGTCGTGAGCACGCTGATGTTGGCCGGTGCGCCCAGCGCGGCGGGAATGCCGTAGATGCCCAGCATCACGACGAAGGACAGCAGCGAGCCCGCCAGGATCGCCGGCGCGATCAGCGGGAAGGTGACGGTGAATAGGGTCGTGAAGGCCGAAGCGCCCGATACTTCGGAGGCTTCCTCGAGGCTCGGATCCATGTTCCGCAGCGCCGAGGCCGTGAACATGTAGACGTAGGGCGCGTAGTAGAAGCCGAAGACCAGGATCAGTCCCGACATCGAGTAGAAGTCGAAGCGGAAATCGATGCCCATCCACTTCAGCGCCGTGTTCAGCAGGCCCGTCTTGGGAGAGCCGAGGATGCTCCAGGCGACGCCCGCGACCAGCGGCGGCACGAACAGCGGGATCATGCTGGCGCCGGCGATGAAGCCCTTGAAGGGCGTGTTGGTGCGAACGACGATCCAGGAGAAGGCGAGGCCGATCACGACGGCGAGGATCGTTCC
>LSKJ01000189.1 GCA_001557035.1 Rhodospirillaceae bacterium CCH5-H10
CCGCCCGCCCGCGGCGCGCGTCAGGAGTTGGGCTCCGAGGCACAGACCGAGGAACGGAACGCCGGCGTCGACGACCTTGGGGATCCAGTCGAGCTCGCACTTGATGCCCGCCAGCGTGCCGCAGTCGTTCGCCGACATGGGTCCGCCGAAGATCACCACCCCGGCATAGTCGGACATGTCCTCGGGCAGATTGCAGCCCAGATTGGGGCAAAGCCGGTGAAGTTCGTATCCGCGCTTTTCGAGCAGGGCGCCGACCCGTCCGGGCCGCGAATGCTGCTGATGCACGACGATGGCGATTTTTTTAGGGCCCATTTCTCTACACTGGCCAGCCGGTACCGTCATGGATTTGCAAGATACGCGCCATGTATGGCAACGACAAGGCGAACGGCTTCCAGGGGGACGAAATGGCGCGGCAGCTGGATTTCTACTTCGATTGCTCGAGTCCGTGGACCTACCTTGCCTTCCACGCAGTCCAGGCGGTGGCGCGGGAAACGGCAGCCGAGATCGTCTGGAAGCCCATCCTGGTTGGCGGCGTGTTCAACGCGATCAACCAGACGGTCTACGAGAACCGCGCCAAGCCCAATCCACTCAAGCAGGCCTACAGTCTGAAGGACATGCAGGACTGGGCCCGCCTCTACGGTCTCGCCATAAAGTTCCCGCCGACGATTTTCCCGGTGAACAGCGTGAAATGCATGCGCGGCGCCTTCGTGGCGCTCGACGAAGGGAAACTCGTCCCCTACGCCACCGCCGCCTTCGAGGCCTATTGGGGTGCCGACCGCGACCTCGCCCGCGAAGAGGTGCTGGCCGACATCGCCGAGCGCGCCGGACTGGAGCGCCAGCGCTTCTTCGCCGGGATCGAAACGGACTCCTGCAAGGCGCGGCTGCGCGCCAACACCGACGAGCTGATCGCCCGTGGCGGCTTCGGCAGCCCGACGATCTTCGTCGGCAACGACATGTTCTTCGGCAATGACCGGATGCCGCTGGTCAAGGCCGCGCTGGAGACCGCATGAACCGCAGCGCCGATCCGGGTTTCCGGGCCAAGGCCTCCGCATCGCGCCTCCTCTCACGGTGGACGAAGCGGAGATCGACCCCGGCCTCACCAAAGCTTTACAGTGAAAATTGAGCCAATTCGGCGCTTCCGGTCCCGTAACTGGTATTTGGATTTGAATCGGGCGTCTAACTGTTGTACCCGCTGCGGTTTCCGGGCCAACGGCGTTGGGAGTTTGCGGATGTTCAAGAGGCTTACACAGGCGGCAATTCTTGCGGGCAGTATCCTGGCCCTGGGCGGCTGCACGCTTGGGCAGACCAAGACCGCGGCGGCGCCCGTGAAGGCTCCGGCGGCCGACTACCAGGCGCCCGTTCCGCCGTCGCCTCCGGCGGGCCAGGTCCGGGCCATCCTGTCTCTTATACACATCTGACGCT
>LSKJ01000190.1 GCA_001557035.1 Rhodospirillaceae bacterium CCH5-H10
TGCCAGATCACGGCATGGCGACCATCTGGGACGCCGATGTGCTGATCTGGGCGGCTTCGCAGATCGTCGAGGCGAGGGACGCTGGCTTGAAGACCTCGCGTCTGATGGCTGCCACACCTTATGAGATCTTGACGTTCGTTGGCCGCGGCACCGGCGCCCGAGACTACGATCGGCTGAAGGCGGCCTTCGACCGGCTTCAGTCCACCACCGTGCTGACTTCCATCCGTCAACCTGCAGAGCGGCGGCGCCATC
>LSKJ01000191.1 GCA_001557035.1 Rhodospirillaceae bacterium CCH5-H10
CTTGCCGAAAACTCCCGTGCTCAGCGGCCGCGATTACGCTCCGCAAGGAACTCAGATCGAGGTTCATAATCGGAATGTCTACTGTGATGGAAGGACAGTTCCTCTGATAGTTGATGAAAATTGGCTTGCTGGTTTCCGCTAGCATAAATTTCCGCAATCTCTGGGGCTCAGCATTGCCAAGTGATACGTCTGTGGCATGTTGCGATGTAACGTCGAATACCGCCCCGTCAGATTCTAAACGGTTCTTGTCAATCAGGACAGAAAGGGCGTCGTTTCGGCCGCATGACGCGTGGACGTCAAGGAGCGGGTCGCGAGAAATTTGAATTGCATGCCGGGCTCGTGGCGCTTGCAACATCGGCCCGGCCAACCTGTGAGTCCCCGTTCGTGAGGGATCACATGGGACACAGTTAACGCTGCCAGCTGGCTGGGCTTGGCACTACGTGAGCATGCCGGATCCCGTGGAATGGCTTGATAGGCTTCGACAAGCACAGCTCGATGTGAAGGCGGCCATCTATCTGGAGTTCGACGACTTGTCCGACAGGTTCGGTGTCCAGACCCGCGAAGTCGATCGCGCCATGGCGAGCATCGACGACACGCTCTCTGACCTGATCTACGACGTCATGGTCGATACGTCGCGCGGCGGATGTATATCGACTTCGATGAGGCCGAAGCGTTGGCGGAACAACGCGCCCGTCCTGGTTGGGCTGAGCACAGCATGCTTTCAGTTCGTCTCCAGCAGGCCGGCCACGAAATGTTTGAGAGGCCGCTCGCGCGGGAGATTTTTGAACGTGTCCGAACCTAATCCGCGTCGGAAATTCCGGCTTTGCGGAAGCTTGCTGCGGCTTGGCGCAAAGCGTCGACGCAGGTCATGATAATGAGATTGTTGGCCAGGCACCCGCCGTTCGGCTGGAACACATTGAGCAGCCGGCGCCGCGTCGACCGGGAGAGCTTCTTTCAAGTCGTTCTCGAAGCCCACGGCGTACAGATTCGCCCTCCGACCATCGACGCGGCGTGGCCTCGTGGCGCTACCGCGGAGAAGCGTCTGGTCCGCACCGTCAAGTCTTGCTCGACGGCTGAACCTTTCGCCCTGCGGCGGTTGTTTGCGAGAAACCCGACCGTCAATGAGTGTGTGTTCCCATCTGCTGCGATGGACGGCGCCCAGCAAATCGCGCAACGCCCGTCAC
Source organism: Rhodospirillaceae bacterium CCH5-H10 (assembly GCA_001557035.1). Taxonomy (GTDB): domain Bacteria; phylum Pseudomonadota; class Alphaproteobacteria; order Reyranellales; family Reyranellaceae; genus Reyranella. The sequence continues at coordinate 1,185 of LSKJ01000191.1, forward strand.
GCGCCGCCCGGCTGGGAGTTGCAAAGGCGTGCCACTTGCCACAGTTTTTTGACTATCTCATTTCTGCGTGAGCATCTGAATTCCTGACAATTCACCTCAGTCAGGACCGAGTTCTCGGTGGAGGCTGCGTTTGGTTGTACCGTATCGTTGCAAGAGTGTCGCCACCCCCACAGCGACAGGTCGTCAATCTCCGGGGCGCAACGTCGCATGTTTAACTGCGTGATTGTATAACGCCGCTGCATTCCCCGATAACTAGCGTGTGAGGTTCCTGGCACCCGCTTGGCTGGCACTAATGTTCCGACGGAGCGCGCGTTTCGTCCGGATGATCTGCATTGTGTCGCTTGCAATCGCCAGTGTTCTCCACGTCGCCAACGATTTTCGCGCGAACAGCCTGGTGCAGGCCGAAACGGCCGTTTCCAGTGCCGCAGATGACTTAGGCACGGACGGAGCCCCTGTCTCCGAGGCTTGCCACAGCTGCTCGATTGCGCCGTATTTGGACGCGGTATTTCCTGTGACCGTCGTGGCCACCACGGCCGAGGTGCCTGAAGGACGTCTTGTTCAGGTGTCAGCTGTCTCCCGGAACATAACAGGACCACCCCCCAAGAACTGATATCATCGTGTTTCGTTCGTCGTGGCGGCCTATCCCGCGCGACGTGCCGATGAATGCTTTTCTGGGGTCAGATCATGTCAAACCGCGTAGTGGGAGCACTGTGTGCAGCGCTGCTTGTCGTCACGCATGCGAACGGAGCCTCGTCGCAGACGCCTCCTGCTGCTTCTCAGCGTGCATCGACCGCAGCGCCGCAGCGAACGCCGAACGGGGTGCTCACTCTTCGTCAAGCCTTGCAGCAGGCGGTGAACGCTAGCCCCCGCATCGACATTGCTGATCGCAACATGGGCATGGCTGATGGCCGTCGCAGGCAGGCCGGCGCGATGCCCAATCCGACGATCGGATTCGAGGTAGACAACTTCGCACCGGGTAACTCCGAGAATGTCGGCGGTGCGGAGACGACGCTGATGCTGAGCCAGCTCATCGAGCTTGGCGGCAAACGCGACGCGCGTGTGTCGGCGGCGCTCGGCGATGCCGATGCCATGCGATGGGAGAAGGAGGCGACGCGTCTCGAGCTCCTCTCGGAGACGACGCTCGCCTTCGTCGAAGCCCTGTCGGTGCAGCGGCGCATCCAGATCCTGGAGCGTCAGGCGGCGACCCTTGAACGGCTCGTGCCGTTGATGCAGCGCCGGGTCGATGCGGGTGCCTCTTCCCCGTCGGAAGTGACCCGAACCCAGACCGCAGTTGGTGTAACGCGTCTCGAAATCGAGCGCACCCGCTTGGCCCTTGCCGTGGCCCGGAGAGATCTCACCGGCTTGATGGGGCGTGATCTCCCTGATTTCACCTCCGTTTCCGGAGACTTCAATCGGCTGGTCAGACCGGCGCCGCTCGAAGCTCTGATCAAGGCGATCGACGACAATCCGCAGCTCATGCGCTGGACGGCCATTCGCGCTCAACGGGATGGTGACCTGCTGGTCGCACGACTGAAGCCGATTCCCGATGTCACCGCCAGCGTCGGCTGGCGCTACTACTCGGACACTCAGCAGAGCGCCGTCCGACTGGGCGTCTCGATGCCGTTCCCGGTTCTGGATAGAAACCGCGGCGGAATCCAGGAGGCGCAGGAGAACTCGCGTAAGGCGCATTCCGAGCGCGCTTCGAACCGGCTGGCCTTGATCACCATCGTGGCGAAAGCGTACGACACGGCGAACAGCCAGCTCATCCAGCTCGACCTCGTCCGCAAGACGATTCTGCCGGCGGCACGGCGAACTTACGCCACCATCGAAGAAGGATACGGCCAGGGCCGCTTCACGGTTCTGGAAATCCTGGACGCTTATCAGACGGTCGCCGACGCCGAACTGAAGGAGCACGAGGCGCTGACGAGCTTCCATTCGGCCGTTGCCACCATCGAGGGCCTCACCGCAAGCCCGATCAATCTCACGAGGGCAAAACAATGAAGTTCGTTAAGAAGGCAGTCGGCTACCTGGTGGTGGCGCTGGTATGCGCCGGCATTCTTGGCGCGGCCGGCTATTACGTTTTCGACTCGCGATTCGCCAATCAGTCCAAGGCGGCCGCCGGCAAAGGTGAAGCTGCGGAGAAGGAGGGCGAAGGCCACGACGAGGGGGTCAAGCTCACGGATGCGCAGCTAGCCAGCGCGGGTATCGAGCTGCTGACCGCGGGTCCGCGGGAACTTCGCGACATTCTGCAGCTCAACGGCTCGGTGCAGCCCAACCAGGAGACACTAGTCAAGGTGACGCCGCGGTTCCCGGGGGTCATCCGCAGCATGCGCAAGCGGCTGGGCGACGCCGTCAAGAAGGACGATGTGCTGGCGACGGTCGAGAGCAACCAGAGCCTGACGGTCTATGAGCTCAAGGCGCCGATCGACGGCACGGTGATCGACCGCGACGGGACGCTGGGAGAGTTCGCGTCGGAAGCGCGGCCGCTTTTCACGATCGCCAACCTGTCGACGATGTGGGTGGACTTTGCCGTGTTCCGAAAGGACTTCACCCGGGTCCGCCTCGGCGACGCCGTCTCGATCGACGTAGGCGACGGTGGGGCGCCGATCGAAGCGAAGATCGACTATCTGTCGCCGATCGGCGCCAGCGACACCCAGTCGGCCATCGCGCGGGCGATCGTGAAGAACACTGACGGGCGGCTGCGGCCCGGTCTGTTTGTCGATGGCAAGGTCGTGCTGTCGGCGCGGCCAGTTGATGTCGCGGTCAACACGGCCGCCCTGCAGACGCTGGAGGGCAAGACCGTGGTGTTCGTGCGGAGCGGCGACACCTTCTCGGCGCGGGAAGTGGAGCTGGGCAACCGGGACGCCGACTGGGCGGAAGTCACGTTCGGTTTGGTCGCGGGCGATGTCTATGCGGCGAAAAACAGCTTCGTGGTCAAGGCAGAGATCGGCAAGGCCGGCGCGAGCCACGCGCACTAGGGGCGAGAGGATTCCTCGGTCATGATCAACAAGATTCTCGCTTTCTCCATCCAGAACCGCTGGCTCGTCATCATGGCGGCCATCGCGATGGGCGCGTTGGGCGCGTGGAACTTCACGCGACTGCCGATCGATGCCGTGCCGGACATCACGAATGTCCAGGTGCAGGTCAACACCGTAGCGCCCGGCTACTCGCCGCTGGAGGTCGAGCAGCGCATCACCTTCCCGCTGGAGACGGCGATGGGTGGCCTGCCGAAGCTCGAATACACGCGCTCGCTGTCGCGCTACGGCCTCAGCCAGGTGACCGTGGTGTTCAAGGACGGCACGGACATCTACTTCGCCCGCCAGCTGGTCAACGAACGCATTCAGCAGGCCAAAGAGCAGCTGCCGCCGGGTACCGAGACGGCGATGGGACCTGTGTCGACGGGTCTCGGCGAGATCTACATGTATGCGGTCGAGGCCAAGCCGGGCGCTAAGAAGCCCGATGGCGAGCCTTACTCGGCGACCGACCTGCGGACGATCCAGGACTGGATCATCAAGCCGCAGCTCAGGACGGTACCGGGCATCGTCGAGGTCAATACGATCGGCGGATACGAGAAGCAGTTCCATGTGCTGCCCGATCCGGCAAAGCTCATGGCCTATCGTCTGTCGTTCCGCGACGTCATGCAGGCGCTTGCGACGCACAATGCGAATGTTGGCGCGGGCTACATTGAGCGCAACGGCGAGCAGTACCTGGTTCGCACACCGGGGCAGGTGAATACCCTGCCGGAGATCCGCGACATCGTCATCGGGACGAGGGGCGGCGTGCCGATCCGGATTTCGGACGTGGCGGAGGTCAAAGAGGGGACGGATCTGCGCACGGGCGCGGCGACGCTCGACGGCAAGGAAACCGTGATCGGCACGACGATGCTGCTGATCGGCGAGAACAGCCGGACGGCGGCGCAGCGCGTGGCGGCCAAGCTGGATGTCATCGCCCGCTCGCTGCCCGACGGCGTGGTGGCGAGGGCGATCTATGACCGCACCAAGCTTGTTGAGGCGACGGTTTGGACGGTCGAGAAGAACCTTCTCGAGGGCGCGTTGCTGGTCGTCGTGGTGCTGTTCCTCATCCTGGGCAACTTCCGGGCGGCGTTTGTCACGGCCTGCGTGATTCCGCTGTCGATGCTCTTCACCATCACCGGCATGGTGCAGAACCATATCAGCGCCAACCTGATGAGCCTCGGCGCTATCGACTTCGGCATCATCGTCGACGGCGCGGTGATCGTGGTCGAAAACTGCCTGCGCCTGCTCGCCGAGGAGCAGCACAAACGCGGCCGTCTGCTGACCCGGAAAGAACGGTTCGAGACGATCCTCGCCGGCGCCCAAGAAGTGATCAAGCCGAGCCTGTTCGGAACCGTGATCATCGGTGTGGTCTACCTGCCGATCCTCACGCTGACCGGGGTGGAAGGAAAGATGTTCACGCCGATGGCCCTGACCGTGCTCATGGCGCTGACGGGAGCGGCGATCCTCTCGATGACGCTGGTTCCGGCCGCGGTCGCGCTGCTGGTGACCGGAAAGGTCTCCGAGAAGGAGAACTTCTTTATGCGCGGCGCGCTGACCCTCTACGCGCCGGTGCTGGATGCGGCGATTCGGCTTCGCTACGTGGTGATCGGGCTGGCCTTCGTGATGGTCGGCGTGGCGGGGGTGGCAGCGTCGCGGATGGGTGGCGAATTCATCCCGTCACTCGACGAAGGTGACATCGCCATGCATGCGATGCGTATTCCCGGCACCAGCCTCAGCCAGTCCGTCCAGATGCAGGAGGCACTGGAGAAGGCGGTCCTGGAGTTTCCCGAGGTCAAGGAGATCGCGGCGAAGATCGGCACAGCCGAGGTCGCGACCGATCCGATGCCGCCGAACGTGGCCGACAACTTCATCCTGCTGAAGCCGCGCTCGGAATGGCCGGATCCGAACCGGTCCAAGGCCGACCTGGTGGCGGCGATCGAGAAGCGCGTCGAGCAGATCCCCGGCAACAACTACGAGTTCACTCAGCCCATCCAGATGCGCTTCAACGAGCTCATCTCAGGCGTGCGCAGCGACCTCGGCATCAAGATCTTCGGCGACGACCTCGACACGCTGCTGTCGATCGCGAACAAGGTGCAGTCTGTCGTGCAGGCGGTGCCTGGTGCGGCCGACGTGAAGACCGAGCAGGTGAGCGGCTTGCCGATGCTCACGGTGAAACCCAACCGCGCGGCCCTCGCGCGCTACGGAATCACCCTGGCTGAGCTGCAGGAGGTCGTGGCGATCGCGGTCGGCGGCCGCGAGGCCGGGCTGATCTTCGAGGGCGACCGCCGCTTCGACATCGTTATCCGGCTGCCCGAGCGGATGCGTGTCGACGTCGATGCGCTGTCGTCTTTACCGATCCCCGTCCCCGTCCCGCCGGGCGGCAAGGAGAGCGGCTCCAAAGACGGTCGGGCGATCGTCCAGACGGGTATCGGCACCGCGGCTCCCTACATCCCGTTGTCGGCGGTCGCCTCCATCGAAATCGCACCGGGCCCCAACCAGATCAGCCGCGAGAACGGCAAGCGCCGCGTGGTCGTGTCGGCCAACGTGCGCGATCGCGATCTTGGCTCCTTCGTGACGGAGGTCCAGAAGCGCGTAACCGAGCAGGTCAAGCTTCCGGCGGGCTACTGGATCGGCTGGGGCGGCCAGTTCGAACAGCTCGTCGCGGCGTCGGAGCGTCTCGCCATCGTCGTTCCGGTGGCCCTGCTCATGATCTTCGTGCTGCTCTGCATGAGTCTCGGTTCGGTGAGTGACGCGCTGTTGGTGTTCAGCGGCGTGCCGCTGGCCCTGACCGGAGGGATCGCCGCGTTGGTGCTGCGCGATATCCCGCTCTCGATCAGCGCCGGCATCGGGTTCATCGCCCTTTCCGGCGTGGCCGTGCTGAACGGGCTGGTGATCATCTCGTTCATCCAGGGGCTGCGGGAGCAGGGGCGAACGGTGGACCAGGCCGTGCGAGAAGGCTCCATGAAGCGGTTGCGCCCCGTCCTCATGACCGCGCTGGTGGCGTCGCTGGGCTTCGTGCCGATGGCGCTCGCGACGGGCGCGGGCGCTGAAGTACAGCGGCCGCTGGCCACCGTCGTCATCGGCGGGATCATCTCGTCGACGATCCTGACGCTGGTCGTTCTGCCTGCACTGTACGCCCTGTTCCATCGTGACAAGCCTGTTCAACAAGAGGAGATGACATGAAGAAGTTTTTTATCGCCGCGGCGATGGTGCTGTGGGCCAGCGTGGCCGTGGCCCAGCATAACCATGCCGCCACGAAGGGCCCGAACGGCGGGCCTATGCAGGACGTCGCCGGCACGCACGCCGAGCTGGTAGTCGCGGGCAACACCGTCACCATCAATCTTTTCGACGAAAGCAACAAGCCGGATCCCGCCAAGGGATTCAGCGGCACGGTCCTGATCGTATCCGGGAGCAATCGCGAGACGGTACAGCTCGCTGTCACGGGAGAAAGTTCGCTAAAGGGTGAAGCCAAGGTGGTCATTCCGACCGGCGCACAGGTAACCCTCGTGCTGAAGAACGCCGCTGGAAAATCAGGCCAGGTGAAATTCTAAGCAGTGTCAAGCGCGACTGCCTTACGGGGCAGTCGCGTCCTTAACGAGGATCGACATCGCGTTAGACGAATTGTCGATGAACTTTGAGGACCCGCACTGGCGCCGCAAGCGCTGGCCGGCGATGCGGCCCTCGGTTGCGTTCGAAAAGATGGTTGTGAATATCGTGCTTCTCGAACCGTCGACACGAAGGGTCTGCTAACCGAAAGCCGTCGTTGCCTACCGTATCCGAATGATTCAGCCTTGGTCTTCTAGGATCTTCAACCGGGGCGGAGTCGATTCGGTGATTATAATATTGTGGTAGACGGGATGCTCGCTGTCGCTCTCTTTCAAGCGTATCTCGTTGCACTAAGCAGAGATTTCGCCACCACCCCCACGGTCCCGACACTCCTAATCGGCTTCGCCCCTTTGTTGAATGTTGCGCCAAGTCAACGACAGAGGCGTGCTTTTTCGTTCGATTCGAACGTTTTGATGTATCGAGGTCACGCTTCATGAAAAAGGAGCAATCGGATGCAGTAAAGCCTGCTGCGGAGGTTGAGGGCAACGCCCAAGCCAGAGATCCCCTCGACGTTCACATCGGCAAGCAGCTTCGCCGGCGACGTCGCGCCTTGAGAATTCGATTGAAGAAACTGAGCAAGGATGTCGGCGTAAGTATAAGACAACTGCAGAGATACGAACTCGGAAGCAATAGGGCCATCGCCCGTCGACTGTTTGATTTCGCTCGTACATTGAATGTGTCCCCCTGCTATTTTTTCGAGGGATATGGAGAACCCATGTGCCGGGTCTCGAAAGGGCGTGCGTCGGACGAAGAAGCGGCGATGGCTATAGGACATTCTAGCCGGGAATCGCTGACACTCCTGCGTGCGTATCATAAAGTGGAGTCGCCGCATCTCCGGCAGGAGATACTCCGTATGGCACTGGATCTCGAGGGGCTTTAGATTGCTACGTCAGGCAAACAGGGACTGCCCCTGTTTGGGCTGGCCGCAAGCCAGCTAGTCACTTGCGCCACGATCAATGTCGATGGCGGCCGGCGCCTGATTCAGCGCGAAACCAGCTCGGGCGGCCGAGCCGTCTGAGCTGCCTATGCGGAACTCCCGCTCACCCCCCGTCAGACTTGCTGTCTAGGCGTTCAACGACACCACGCATACGGCCGTCGCGGCCGAACATGATTGTGACGCTGGTATATTCCACACCGCCGGGCTGATCTTTTAGGTAATGCCAGTGGGCGACCCTGCCACTGCCATACCCCTTGAAATGACTAGCGGTGCCGAGCTGCGCGGCGGCGTCCTCGTAGGTCGACTGCCCTGGCTTGAGCGTATCAGCCGCGGCAATGTCGAATGGTTGACCGATCGAACGGCCGCATGCGCTGAGCGCTAGTATACAGGTAAGGGCGGCAATTCCGTTGTAAGCCGCCTTCCGCGGTTCCCAAGACATTCGCACACCTCCTCTTGCGGTCCCCAAGCCAAGCATACTCGACTGGATCTTTAAATTCATTGATGGAGAAGCGGCGCTCCTTGGACGTAGTTCAATGGCCTCGTCGAAGCGTCGGTCGAGATGATCTTGCATCTGGCTTTATTCGTCTGTCCGACACTTCTCGAATGCATGCAACTGACGCGCGAGCCGTCCCCACCCGCTCAAACCGAATAGCAAGGATACACTAATTCTCTATATGTCGCGATCTCACTGGTCGCATCGGCCTTAGAAAGAGTTGCCGTCGGCGCCATAAGTGGTCGAACTGGATTTGGTGCGCGCCGCGGCCCGCGTTTCGGTTGTTGCCGAGGTAAGGTTGCGCCGCAGGAAGGTTAGGCCATCTCCATTGCCTCCTGAAGGTCTTTGGCACCAGCGTTCCGTGCGACCGCGCGCGCACGGCTAAGCTAACAGTGAAAGAAGTAGGCGAGATAAAGGCAGGCCCAAACGGATCGGTGCCCGACTGTGTGCTCTTACCGTTCGAGATTGGTAAGGAGGGACGGCGGCGCAAGGCGTGGGGCTGTACGGTCGTGCACTGTACAGTTTTGCCTCTATCTCGGAAGGGCTCTTAGATCGGAAGTCTATAGATAGATTATCAGTGAATGCGACTAGGCAGGCACAATGGGCGCATTGACGCGGCCGCTTTGTTGGCGTTCATTAATATGATGAGAAGTCGGGCGCACACACTCGTCTCACACCAAGTCGCAGTCTACTTTCGGCTGTTTTGTGTGTTGATGATTGCCGTCGTCACGACTCTTCATTTGTGCGGACGGGCGGAAGCGAAGGTCCTTCAGGTGAAGGCCATCCACGCCTCGGTTAGTCTCGATCGCTCAGAAAAAGCGTCCTTGAGTGAGGTGTGCCATTTCTGTGCTGTCGTCTCGTTGCCGGCCTTGCTGGACACAACGCCCAAGGACAACGAGAAGGGCGTCCTCGTGGATCAACCGATCGCACTTCTAACGTCTTTTGACCCAGATCTGACGGTGCCGCCCCCCAAAGCCTAGTCGCGGAGACCTCGTTGGCCCGATCCTCACGGAATCGGGCTGTCTTCGTCCCTAACGACTGGGTTTTAGACATGTCTTTTTGTAGTTTGCTTAGTGCTGACGTCGGCACTGTCTCGAAGTGCGCTTCAATAGGTTGCAGGGAGTTCCTGCTGTTGGAAAGGCCCGCACGGCAGTCGGTTTTGCCCCGAAACAGAGCCTTTCTATCCGTTCACTCGTCGTTGCTGTTTCCGACCCCCGCTAGGATGGGAACTGGCAGGGAGCGGGGCATATGAGGAAGTCTTTGGGAGCCGACAAGCTCGAGGCGGCAAACTCCGGAGCAAAGGGCAAGGATCCACTCGATGTGCATGTTGGCAGGAGACTGCGCAGACGGCGAATCTTCGTAGGGCTGAATCAAACCCAGTTGGGCGAAGCTGTCGGCGTAAGCTTCCAGCAGGTTTAGAAGTACGAGGCAGGATTGAACCGAGCTGTACCGCGGCGATTGTATGAATTCGGTCAGGCCCTGGGAGTGCCGCTCAGCTACTTTTTCGACGGGTATGCCGAACGGCAGACCGGCCGAGGCAGAACCCCCGAGGAAAGTGAAGCTATTGACGTGTTTGGTACGGACGAAGCTTTATCCCTGCTCAGGGCCTACTACAATTTGCGGACGCCTGGTGTTCGCCAGCAGATTAGTAGGCTGATCTCGGTCCTGAGTAGAGAGTAACGAGACCGGTTCATCCCATCGGATGGGAAGAGGCGTTCGAGGGAAGAAGGGGCACGTCTGTCTACCCTCAGCGTCGGACACCGAACTTCTCCATCCTGTGACCGCTGGCGGAGTATCTCGCGTCCGTCAGGGAGAGGTTGATTGCGTCTGCGCTTGCCCGATTTTTTGCAGCGCATCGCCAAACTCTGTCAGTAAGTCCGGCCCACAATTTCCGCGCATAACGACGGTTCCATCGCTCATCAAGACCATCGTGACGCGCGGAAGCTTCGCTCCAGCATGATCGAGTGCACGATGCAGGGTTGCATCGGCCGACGCCAGGGCTTTTTCGATCGCCGTAAGTGAACACTTGGGCATGAGAAGTAGCCTACTAAGATTTGCAGTAGGGCCTCAAGTATTCCTGACGGTCTCTTCGTCGTTTAGACCGCCAACAAGTGTGTTTTTCGCTCCACACTATAATCGGGGAAAGGTCATACAACTGACGGGAGGCCAACGCGCATCGCGGCAGCTTGAATCGCCGATTCGATAGAGGCAAAAGCCAAAGCAACGTGCAGCCGATGGGGCGGTGACAAGAGGCCATCCGCCTGCATGAATTGACATGCCAAACTGATCGTTCGAAAAATTCAACCATGGATTGATCTGTGTCATTGCGTTGCCGAGCCGATTGGCGCCCTCTGAACAAGGGGGCGGCGTATGACAACCTTCTTCGTTCGAACGGGAGTGTGAACCGCCCGACAGTACCCGCGCAGGTGGTGAGAGACGTTAGGTAGTTGACGGTGGATGTCGTCCGGCGTCATCCTTCCGGAATGAGGCTGTCGGACCACCGCTTCTGGAGATTGCACTTTCGGAGAGTGATGGGAGTGCTCTGCTTGCTGACCCTGACGTTCATCGCGGCATTCCATGTGCCCGGGGCGAAAGTGATTGACCGGACGGCCGGCTACGCGGAAGTTATCGATGCCGATGCTTCAAATGATACATCGTCGATCAAAATCCAGGTGAGTTACGACCATTGCCATGTATGTGGTGTAGCCGCGCCGGCCGCTGCACTGGCAGGTCGCTTGGTTCGGCTGATGTTGCCGCCGAGGAGCCACGGTCAGCTTGCCGCCATCAATCCGAAGACGGCACGGCCTCCGCCTAGAAGCTGATCTGAGTATGCGCGGGCTTCGGCGCGCGGCACTCATCCCGCGGCGTGTCCGATCGGCTTGCGTTGCCGTCCCGAGGGCGGCCGCGACTACCATCGGTTCCGATTGATCGTTCGTACAGACGTCTCTGCCAAGTGTGACTTCGTCCCTGACCGACGCTTCGCATGAAGCTGGGCGATCACCAAGGACGCCAGGGCACTGGAAGTAGGTGAAGATCATTGCCGGCGCTGCCCGAGTGCAGCTCGGGCGATCACCGTATCAGCGAACAGCAATCCCCCAATCGATGCGGAGAAAGATGCAGTCGATACAACAAAAGGAGAATTCAGTGGAAAATAGTCAATCAACGAATGAGGCGCGAAGCAACGCCACCAGCGCAGTCGTTCCGTTGACTGCCATTCCGGAGCATGGCGGTGCAAGCGCAAAAGCGCCATCGGATGAACATTTGGCATCAAACGATGCGCTCGATGCCGACCATCCTGCCAATGCGGTCTGGTCCTATGTCGGGCAGACGGATCTCGCGGAGATTCGAGATGCGATCGGAGAGATGACTCATGCCGCGCTTCTCTCGTCGACGGATTTGCGGGTTCTGATGTCGCTGTGGCTGTACGCGTGCATAGAGGGTGTCGGAAGTGCGCGACAGGTCGTGCAATTGTCGGAGACGCATCCCGGCTTCAGATGGTTGCGGTGCGGCCAGAACCTCGATCATCAGACGCTGTCGGATTTTCGATGGGAAGGTGCCGCCATCGTGGATCGGAAAATTCGACAGGGGCTCGTCTCTTTATGGTCGCAGGGACGGATCAGCATCGCCTCGTTGAGGGACGGCTGCGTTCGCGTGCGAGCATCCAACACATTAAAGTTCCGTCGACTGGCAAGCGTCGCCTATCTTTTGGCCGAGGCGGAGGAGCGCATTTCTAGGCTTCGGCAGGAGATCGACACTGAGGCCGTTCCGTTGCCTCGCCGCTCGAGGGCGGATCGTGAAGCGGGACTGGCCGGACCGGCTTGGTGATCCGATGCAGTGCTGCAGTTCCGACGAAGGGCAAGCCGAAGCGGAGTGCCTCGGAAGCCGTCGCCAAAAACGAAGAGAGCGGCCCCGAAGGACCGCTCCCCCCGTCGCGCAAGGTCGACTTTCCGCCTAGAAGCGCAGATCCATGCCGATCAGCAGAGCCCAGGAGTTGGCGCTCACTGCATTGCTGGGGCCAGCGGCGTTGTAGTAGAGGCCGCCACCGGTAACCTTCACGCCCGGCCCGAGCGCGTAGTTGATGCCGAGCTCGAACTTCTGGACCGACTCCTGACCGAAGCGGAGCGATCCTGGGGTGTTGGGGCCAGCAAACGCGGTATTGTTCACGCCCATCACGCCGCTTGGGGCCGTGCCGCCAACAGCGCTCGTGCCAGTCGCCACGCTTTGAACGACAGCGGAGCCGTTTCCGTTGGTGTTGTACGAACCCGTCCAGTTGAACGACATCTGCCAGGCACCGGTCTCGTACATCAGACCCGCCGTGTAGAAGCGGGTATCGTTGTCTACGCCGGTATAGTAGTTGGCACCGAGGCCGTTGTTGTCCCAGCCGACGGCGCCGCCGAGGGTGAATCCCTTGAAGCCGAACTGGGCACCGACGACCCATTGCTTCCAGGAAGCAAGGTTAGAGCCAGTAACTTGGTTCGCGGCCAGCTGGAAGGGAGCGTTGCCAGGCACGAACTGGGCATACATGTACGCGCCGTATAGGGCGACGCTTACATCGCCGAACTTGTTCAGATAGTTGGCGCCGACGTCGAAGACGTTCTGGTAGGAGTAGTCGGCGGTGAAGCAGTTCGGCGCGGAGGTGGCGTTGGCATAGCCGCAGATGCCTCCGGTGTTCGTCGTCGGTCCGACGTTGTTCGCGTTGATTGCGAACTGGCCCGTCACGAAGTTGACCTTCGGGCGGAATCCAAGGCCGATTTGCAGACCCTGAAAGCGCGGTGTGAAGTAGTTGAGGCCCTGTGCGTCCTGGACTTGGCCAGCGTTCGTCGTGGTCGTGGCATGAAACCACGCCTTGTTGTTCAGGGTGACGGACTGATTCATCCAGGCAAAGTTGGTGTTGTGCTGGATGGCGCCGAAGCCGATCAGCGCGGATGGCGTACCGTAGTACATGCGGTATGTGGCAGGGTCGCGCGAGCCGAATTCGACGCGGCCCCAGTCGCCGAAAGCGAATAGGAAGGCTTCGTCGATGTACTGCGGGCCACCGACATCCTGTCGCGGATTCCAGGCTTCGAGTTCGACGTGCACGCCGACGGACGTGCCGTTATCCAGTTTCGTCTGGCCGATGAAATGGATTTCACCTTCCTGCTGGAAATTCATTCCCTTGTACTGCGTGTACGACCCGTCCGTGGCATAGGTCGAGTCGATGTTACCGGCGAGCGCGTAGAAGGTGTAGTAGCCGCCGACACCGATCTTGATCGGATCAGCGGCCATGGCCGGACCGGCCACAAGCCCAGCGACGACCAACGCGGTCGAGCCCAATAGAAGCTTTTTCATCATTCTCCCTCGATTATCAACAGCTGTGGAAAGGTGCCGATTCCGTTGATGAATCTCGGTTGATGGTGAAGGAGATACCGTCAGACGTACCGTCGGAGAGAATCGCGACTGATGATGCGTGGCGCGGTTGCAGATCGACTTTCGATTCAATGCATCGAGAAGCGATGATGTGCTCGAGCATATGTTGGCTCTCTTCTCTGTAGCGACATCGAAGTTGGTGGTGCGATGAAATTGTGTGGCGTGCGCCGCGCGATACTAGATCGGCTATCGCCGTTACAACCCTAGCTGGCCCTCGCGAGTAACATCGCGCCGAAGTCTTTGTGAGAGCGACGGGATGACGAATGTCCCACTCATGCTGAGGAGCGGGCCACGAGGCGCGTGCTGGAGTTGCGGCACAGGCGTCACCCGAAGTGTCCTGCCGGTGAAGGACACGGTGCGCGTGGCCTACACGAGGCCACATGGATCGTGACATTCGCGGCGTTGGTGGTTCGAATCAAATGCGACTGGAGTCGGGCTCGTGGCTGTCGCGAGGCATTGCCGGCCTGCAGGCTCGTGTTACCGGCCGCGCGGCGGTCGCGCAGCCTCCGACCGTCGCTGTCGGAGCGCATTGGTGCCTGCGCCACACTCCCGATGGTCGTCGCCGGCCGAACGATCTGCCCAACTGGCCGCAATCGGGCCAGGCGTCGCTGCGGCTACTCCCCGAAGGAAGCGGCCTCGTGTTCCCCATGAGCGTAGTCGGCGGCGATCCGCGGCCCTGGAGAAGCCGTCGAGCCAGAGGCCTCGTGGTGCGGGGTCACGGGCTGCCGGGGCGGGTACAAGACCGGCGTCCGCTGTTGTCCCTCGACCCAGGAATCGATCATGTCCGCCCACTCTTGAAGCATGTGACGGCGCTGTTGCTCGTATTCGGCCTTGTTGTAGACGCCGCGCGAAGAGCGACCTTCCTCGTGGGCTAGGCACTTTTCGATCCAGTCGCGATTAAAGCCCAGCTCGTTCAGCAGGGTGGAACCGGTACGTCGAAGATCGTGCACGGTGAAGGCTGCGAGGGGGACGCCGTCCTGTTTGGCCCTGGCAGCGACGGCGGCCGTCACGCGGTTGAGGGTCGCGTGCGACATCTGCATGTCGATGTTGTGGGGCGAGGGCAGAAGAAATCGCGATTTGCCGGCTTTCGTCTTGAGAATCCGCATGTATTCCAGCGCCTGGCGGGACAGGTAGACGTTGTGGGCCCGATTGCGCTTCATGCGCTCCTTGGGGATCGTCCAGACCGCGCTTTCGAAGTCGACCTCGTCCCAAGTCGCATTCTGCAGCTCGCTCTTGCGGACCATGGTGAGCACGATCAGCCGGAATCCGATTTGAATGGCCGGCTTGGTCACGAGGTCCAGGAGCTCGAACAGGAGGCGGATCTCCTGACGGGACAGGGCCCGGTCTTTTGGAACGAACGTCGCGATCGAGGCCTTGCCGACTTCATCCGCGGGATTGGTGACCTTTTCCCCATGGAGAATTGCGTAGCTGAAGATCTGTTTGACGACGTCGCGCACGTGAATGGCCGTCGCCGGGGCTCCGCGGTCCCTGACTTTCCCGCACAGCGCGCGCAGGTCATCGGCCGTGACCTCGGTGAGGAGACGATTTTTCCATAGGGGCAGGACGTCTCTTTCGTAGATGATGCGGCGTCCTTTGCGCGTGCTCTCGGCCATGGGCGCATTTCCGATCCAGCGCGCTCCGAAGTCGCCGAAGTTTTTGGCTTCCTTCAGGCGCCGCTTCTTTCGCTGCTTCTCCAAGGCGGGCGACTTCCCTTCGGACACTGAGCGGCGCGCTTCCAGACACTGCTCGCGCGCGCCCGACAGGCTCGTGCCGTCGCGGCCGAAGCGCCCGATCGTGAGCGTTTCCCGACGTCCATTCAGCCGATAATCATAACGAAATATTATTACGCCTGATGGCTTAACTACGGCGTACATGCTGTCACGATCTGAAATCTTGTAGTCGCGCTCCCGAGGTTTCAAACGCTTTAATGCAGTTACCGTGAGCATATATGCCTCCGCTTCATACCAATTATGCGGCACTCAAACAGGAGGGGGCGTTAACAATGGCGCGAAATTAAGCAATAAAGGTTGCTTTTAGCAACTCATATCGAGCCTAGACCAAAACTATCCACCGGCTCTGGATAAGGCAACCGAAAAAATACCGACGGCAATACCGTCAGCCTGCAGCCGACTCCGGATAGCAGTCGGATTGAATATCGTTATTTTTCAATGCGTTATGGGAGAGCCTCTAGAGCGAAAGTGGAGTGAATCATCCTCCCTCTCTTATCGATTAAAGGCGGCTCCATAAAAAACCGAATAGCGGTTAGGGGTCAAGAAACGTCGATGTTTTGCCAGCGTTTGCCCCTCGGCTGTGGCGCAATTGCCACATTTTTAGGCGGTACAACAGGGTCTTGACCCTAGTTTTGACAGATTTAGCTTCCCCGGATCGCTTGTGAGTTGCATGATAAGATTTATGGTTGTGGTCGAAAAGCGAAATCATGAGCCCTGTACCACCCGTAATTAAATTACCAAAATGCGAATCGAACCGGCGTGATTCTACTGAAATAAAATTACACGAAAAGCTGATTATGGGTCAATCTAGGCTTCGTAGTCCTCGGTTTGGACCGGTCATTGATTTCGCCAGTTGCGAATGCGGTATCGCCCATTCAATCGGCGTCGGGCCAAGCGGGGTAAGGGGCCTTCCCCTGCCGACGAGGCCGGACGTTCGGTCCGAATCGATAACGCGAGTGCGGAGGCTCGGCCCAAGTGGCCCAGTCCGGAGTGCCTCTCGGCTCGTTCTGAGCTTCTGGGCCACCGGCAGCGGTCGTTGATTGAGAGGTCGTTAGCCTCATTGCGCCGCAGAGCCCGGCTAGGCGAACCTATTGCTCGGGCAGTTTCTTCGCGTCGGCTGCATTATGCCGTGCCGACGGTTTTGCATCTTTCGCCGCGACATTCAGCATTTCGACCCGCGGAGTTCGCGACCTGAGCGTTGCGAAAGTCACGATGCTCAAGATCGCCGCGATATCGTACAGACCATAGCCGACGGCACCGCCGAGCGCGCCGGTGGCCCACAGGCTGGCCGCGGTCGCGGTCCCGAACGCGTGATTTCCCCCCTTGAGGATAGCGCCGCCGCCTATGAAGCCCACCCCGGTGATCAACCCCTCGAGAATCCGGGCCTGCCCGCTAGAGGTCTCGCCCAGCACCTGAATTGCGACCAGCACGAACCCGCAGCTCGCGATCGCAACGAGGGGGAATGTGCGCAGGCCGGCGCTTCGTTCATGTCGCTCGCGGTCCCAGCCGATCGGCAGCGCGAGGGCATAGGCAATTGCAAGATCCGCTAGGTGCGAGACCATCTCCAGCCAGTTCAGAGATTCAAATCGCACCGCAACCTCCATGAATCTGTGGGCCCGAAGACAAGAAACGACGCCCGTGTCCGGATCGATCGTGCGACCCGAACTCGAGCTTCTTCAGTACCGAAGCACGGCTTCGGTCCCGCGAAGAGCTTCGTCCTCGATTTGGATCGTGAGATGGGTCAATCCGAATTGTTCCTTCATCGCTTCGAGTGCGGCGGCCAGCACATCTCGGCGCGAGGCCGCTTCGCCTACGACGAGGTGACCGCTCATCGCGACGGCGCCGGAGCTAATGGTCCAGACATGGAGGTCATGTACCAACGTCACTCCGGGTATCTCGACGAGGGCGCGCTCGAGAAGGCCCATGTCGATCTCCGGAGGGGTCCCCTCCATCAGGATATGGATGGCCTGCTTCAGGAGAACCCAGGTGCGGGGAACGATGAACAGGCCGATTCCCGCGCCGATGATCGGATCTACGATATTCCAGCCCGTCACCAGTACTGTTCCGGCGGCCACGATGACGCCTAACGAGCCGAGCATATCGGCCAGCACCTCGTAATACGCTCCCTTAACGTTCAGGCTCTCACTGGAGCCTCCGGCAAGCAGCCTCATGCTGATGAGATTCACCACCAGACCGGCAGACGCTACCGCGAGCATCGGCCCGCCGATGACTTCGGGCAGGCTGTAGAAACGCTGATACGCCTCGTAGAGGATGTAGATCGTCAGGAGAAGGAGCACGACGGCGTTGGTTAGTGCCGAGAGTACTTCCATTCTTACATATCCAAACGTATTACGCGGCGTCCTCGGACGTTCGCCAAAGCGAATCGCAATCAATGCTAGGGCAAGTCCCCCCGCGTCCGTAAGCATGTGCGCGGCGTCGGCCAAGAGGGCGAGGCTGCCGGTCCACAAACCGCCGACGATCTCAATGGCCATGAATGTAGAAGTCAGTGCCAGGGCAATGAGGAGCTGCTTCTTGTGCCGGGCCGCCGCCGTTGAGACGCCTAAGCTCGCGTTATCTGGTGATGCAAAGGTCATTGGGCGAGTCCTGAATTGACGACCGCCCGGCATCCTTATTGAGAGGCGG
>LSKJ01000192.1 GCA_001557035.1 Rhodospirillaceae bacterium CCH5-H10
CCGACGCTGCCGCCGCACCGGAGCCGGAGATGCCGGCCGCGCCGACGCTGCCGTCGATCGCGGACAAGCCCTACGGCGTCCTCATCACCGGCATCGGCGGCACCGGCGTCGTCACCATCGGCGCCATCATGGGCATGGCCGCCCATATCGAGGGCAAGGGCGCGACCGTGCTCGACCAGCTCGGCATGGCACAGAAGGGCGGCGCGGTGATCAGCCACGTGCGCATCGGCGCCACGCCCGAGGCGCTGCATGCGGTGCGCCTGGCCGCCGGCGGCGCCAACGTGCTGCTGGGCTGCGACCTGGTCGTCAGCGCCAGCCCCAACGCGCTGGCGAGCCTCGAGCCCGGCGTCTCGCATGCCGTCGTCAACACGCACGAGACCATCACCGGCGAGTTTACCCGCCATCCCGACCTCGCCTTCCCGACCAACACGCTGAAACTCTCGGTCGAAGCCGCGGCCGGCGCCGACGGGGTCGATTTCCTCGACGCCACCGGCATCGCCACCGCGCTGATGGGCGATTCGATCGCCACCAACATGTTCGTGCTGGGCTACGCCTACCAGAAGGGCCTGATCCCGCTCGCGCACGAAACGATCGAGCGCGCCATCGAGCTGAACGGCGCCGCCGTCCCGATGAACCTCGCCGCCTTCCGCTGGGGCCGCCGCGCCGCTGCCGACCGCGCCGCGGTCGAGAAGCTGGTGGCGCCCAAGGAGACCAAGGCCAACGTCGTCGCCTTCACCCGCACGATGCCGAAGACCCTCGACGAGATCGTGGCCTCGCGCACGAAGCACCTGACCGGCTACCAGAACGCCGCCCTCGCCGGGCGTTACAAGGCACTGGTCGACAAGGTCCGCGCCACTGAGCAGAAGATCGGCCAGACCGGCCTCGCAGAAGCCGTCGCGCTCTATTACTCGAAGCTCCTGTCCTACAAGGACGAGTACGAGGTCGCGCGCCTCTACACCGAGGCCGCCTTCCAGGCCGGCCTCAGCAAGCAGTTCGACGGCGACTACAAGCTCAAGTTCCACCTCGCCCCGCCGCTCTTCTCCAGCCGCGACCCGCAGACCGGCCAGCTCATCAAGCAGGAGTTCGGCGCCTGGATGCTCCCGGCCTTCCGGCTGCTCGCCAAGCTCAAGGGCCTGCGCGGCACCGCCTTCGACGTCTTCGGCTACACCGAGGAACGCAAGACCGAGCGCAAGCTGATTGCCGACTATGAAGCGCTGATAGCCGAGCTGTTGGCGAGCCTCTCAGCCCAGAACCACGCCCTGGCGATCAAGCTCGCGAGCATCCCCGACGACATCCGCGGCTATGGCCACGTGAAGGACGCGCACCTGGTAAAGGCGAAGAAGAAGGAAGCCGACCTGCTCCGCCAGTGGCGCAACCCGGAAGCGATGAAGGCGGCGGCTGAGTAGACAGCTTTATGCTTTGGCCCGATTGCCAAGAATTCCCTCAATCTCCGCCAGTAGGCGATCGAGTGGAGCGGCAAAATCGACTTGAGTGGCATTCGGAAGCGATTCACGGCGCCCTACGGCTTTGTGCAAATAATCGTCCGCCATCTTCCGGAGCAGAAGGTCGAGATTCTGCATGGCATCTTTGAAGCTTTTTCCTCCTGGATGGTTAGCAGCTACTTCTGCAAACTTCGTGTACCCGAATATTGGTGGAACATGATCCAGAATGGATCGAACCAGCATCCCTACGCTGAAGAAGTTACCACTTGAAAAATTTGAGTTCAGCTCTTCGCAGAGTCGAACTAACTTTCTCAAGTCGTACTTCGCATCAGAAAACTGGCGCAGCGTTTCGAGTCGACCCAGATTGACGTAGTCGAAGCGACGTTCAGGGACAGATATGACTCCTTTCACCGAAGCCATTTCCCCAGAAGCTGTCGCCCCTCTCAGCTTAGCCGCCCAGCGCCGCAGATCGGCAACACCAACACGCAGATCGACCCACTTCGCAATGTGCTCCATTATCATTTTGTGATCGTCGATCGACGCCTGGTCCATTGGCTCTAAGATGTTGTGATTTAGCCGAATGCCAATTGGAAATCTGAAATAGTCTTTGGGAAGTGCTTCCCAAGCGGGGACGCTGGCGTCTTTTCTCCCCAAGCAAACTAGCTCACCACTTAAAAATGCTGAGAAAAGCTCCTGCTCTGCCCGATCAGCTAGGCGTTGGGCAAAGTTCTTGTCGTCAGCAGAAAAGTTCTGCTTAGTCCTTACTTCTTCGTAAACGTTGTACACGAGTTGCCGCCAAGAGGCCTGCAGACGGAATTCAGCCAGGGCCGCCTTCTCTCTATCTCGATTCTCAACTGCCATCTCCGCAGCAACATCTCTACCGATAACTGTGGGCTCAGAAGGGTGCCTCTCCCCTGACGCCTTCATCTGACGGCGCGCTTCTCGATAACGATAGAGTGCATTTGCATAGTCGTTGCGTGCTTGAGCGTAGGCCTCATCTGCCTGTTCCAGTTTCATCCCAGCTGACCACGCAGCTACGGGAAGTGCCTTTCCAAGGGCGCGCCAAGACAAAGCCTCTACAAGAGTGACTTCGTCCCTATCAGGCAAGCCGTCTGCCCCGACCACCAAATGCATCGGGGCTTGCCCGGCCAACATCCGCTGACGTCGCTCCTTCCATATTGCTTCTCCAAGTGAATCGGGGAGAAAGTCCATCGTATAGATGTTCGCAGATTGCCGCCTGCGCAGGCGGCGCCAAAGCATCATCGCCTGCACATCCCAGACTCGCAGCAGGTCCCACCATGTTTGACCAAGAATCAGGCGCCCTTTAGACGCGGAAAGATCAGATGCAATGGATGGGTCAGAAATCACGGCAGACCATAATTCGGCTGGAATCGCCGTGAGATTCCCAGTTCCGTGCACTCTGCCATAACATTGGATGGCGCCAGACTTAAGAGCCTCCAAGAGTATAGGCAAAGCATCGGATACCGGCGCATTCGATGGTCTCGAATCATCATCTGGGAGAGGCGTTCTTTCAGATACCGTAATGTCTGCCTCAACCAGATCTTCACCGCTCACTATGTTTACGAGGCGTTCGTCTTTCGTCGCGATCCACGTACATGCTTGAGTGATCGTCCACCAAGAGTGCATCCGACTTGACCTTGTTTCGATGAGGATCGCCTGTCGACTGAGACTCTACGCTATGCAACCAACAGCGGCAGAAAGGGGCGATACGCGAGGTGGGTATTCCCAGTTCTGCCATTCCGCTACATTCGAGGCCCCGTGCCGCGGATTATTGGCGACAAGACACGAATGTGTCCGACATGCGTGCCATGGTTGCCCACGGCCTGGCCGAATCGGGTATCGGCGGTGACGACATAGGTCCCTAGGCGCTTCGCAAGCGCTAGGTAAAGGCAGTCGTAGACCGGGTGATTGAGCTGGAGGGCCAAGCGCATCGCCTCCGGAAGGTCCTGCTCCAGTGGGACGCTCGCGACCGGCGCTTTGGTGAGTTCGGTCAGGCGCTCCTCGGCTTCTGCTTGCGTCAGTTCGCCCCGAACCGTGCGGCGCCACAGGGCATTCGCCGCCTCGAGTAGCCACAACGACGGAGCTGCGAGATCTTTCTCCAGCAGTTCCTCGGCAGCATCACTCCCCGGCTCGTCCAGCACCCACTTCAGCGCGATCGAGGCGTCGACGACGATCGTCATCGGGTGTCGCGATCCTCGCGGATGAGGTCGGCCGACTCGCCCTGAATCCTGCCGGCGGTCTGGGCGCGCAGGCGCCCGGCCCGCTTGCGGAACTCATTGCGGCCGCTCCGCAGGGCCTCCTCCAGGATCAGGCGGTGCTCGGCCTCGGCGCTGCGGCCATGGGCGGCGGCGCGTTCCTTGAGGGCGAGGACGAGGGCTTCGGGGATGTCTCGAACCAGGAGCTGTGCCATGGCTGGATGATATCATATGATATCACGCAGGCAAGGTTTCGATTTCAGGCAATTGCGTCGGCCCAAATCCACGTCATGCTCTCCTCACGGAGGAACACCATGAAATTCGGCATCTTCTACGAGCTGCAACTGCCCCGTCCGTGGGCGCCCGGTGACGAGCATCGGCTCTATCAGAACGCGCTCGACCAGATCGAGCTGGCGGACCGGCTGGGCTACGACCATGCGTGGCAGGTCGAGCATCACTTCCTCGAAGAGTATTCCCACTCGCCCTCCCCTGAGTCCTTCCTCGCGGCGGCGAGCCAGCGGACGAAGAACATCCGGCTGGGTCACGGCATCTTCCAGCTCACCACCAACCATCCGACGCGCGTCGCCGAGCGCGTGGCCTGTCTCGACCTGCTGTCGAACGGGCGCTGCGAGTTCGGCATGGGCGAGAGCGCCTCGATCACCGAGCTCGAGCCGTTCGGCGTCGACATGGAGAACAAGCGCGAGGTCTTCGAGGAAGCGGTCCGCGCCATCATGCCGATGTTCAAGGACGGACCCAGCGAGCATGCGGGCAAGGTCTGGAACATCCCCCTGCGCATGGTCGTGCCGAAGCCGCTGCAGAAGCCGCACCCGCCGCTCTGGGTCGCCTGCTCGCAGCTGCAGACGCTGACCAAGGCCGGCGAATGGGGCATGGGCGCACTCGGCTTCCAGTTCGTGTCGGCCGACGCCGCGCATGCCTGGGTGCACGCCTACTACAACGCCTTCGTGAAGCGGCAGAAGAAGCTCGCCGACTACAAGACCAACCCGAACATCGCGCTGGTCAGCTTCTTCATGTGCGCCAAGACCGACGAGGAGGCAC
This sequence comes from Rhodospirillaceae bacterium CCH5-H10, assembly GCA_001557035.1. Classification (GTDB taxonomy): domain Bacteria; phylum Pseudomonadota; class Alphaproteobacteria; order Reyranellales; family Reyranellaceae; genus Reyranella. Next base: position 4,715 of record LSKJ01000192.1, read on the forward strand.
GCGAGCGTGCGGACGGCGACACGTTCTTCCAATTCGCGCTGCGCTTCTACGGCCAGTCCGCGGACCGGCGCAGGCCGCCCGCCGGAACGGTCAACATGTGGGACGAGTACCAGAAGTGGAAGAAGGCCAACCCGGAGCAGCATGCCGCGGCGCTGCGCGGTGGCCTGATCGGCTCGCCCGACACGATCCGCCGCAAGCTGAAGAAGTTCCAGGCCTCCAACATCGACCAGGT
>LSKJ01000193.1 GCA_001557035.1 Rhodospirillaceae bacterium CCH5-H10
TCGGGCGACCTCCAATCGGGTCTCTTGGACATCAAAGACTCCGTTACGCGAACTCAGGGCTAACGGGCCCAAGCCTTTCATGCGACCAAGGGTTGTTGAAGAGCCCGAACGCCGAACGCGCGATGTCATGCGAAGACTCCCTCAAGCGGGTATCTAAAGGTCCTTCTTGGTGCCTTGCCCGTCAGTTGCGCGATGCGCGCAAGAGATCGCGGAAGCCCTTCTCGGTCATCCACCGAGCCCGAGACAAATGAGTGTCGTAGACCAAGCTTGCGCGGTCGGGTTCCAATGCCGGATCTAGCTGAAAGACGATACGCACGACTTCTCGCCAGTCTGCGGCCTCGGCCGCAGCGTCCAGCAAACGTAGATACGTCGCGAAGTGCCGCTCGTCGTACGGCGTGACCACGTCGCTTTCAGGAGGGCTGTCGTCAAAAGGAGGCGTCGTCATCTCAGGAATCGCAGCGAGGGAAGAACATTCGTCGGAACTCCAACCACCGCATAGTTACAGCCCAATGCCCATTGGCGATGCAAGCCAGGCATCACCTCCATCAACTTCCATGCTCACGAAGCGCATCGTAAAGACCATTGCAGCCTGATCTGCATAAAAGCATAGAGACGTCGTCGCACCAGCAAATTTGGTCGCGTATTATAGTACGTAGCGCCAGAATACGCGATTGCCTCCTATCTTGCGGATGGACATTCGCAAGGTGTTCGGCGCCAACGTCCGCGTCTATCGACTGGCAGCGGGCCTCAGCCAGGAGGCGATCGCCGCTCGCATGGGTGTGGACCGGGCCTACGTCAGTGCGATCGAGCGAGGGCTGCAGAACGTCACTCTCCTGACGATCTTGCAAGTGGCAGAATCCTTGAACGTCCGTCCGGCTGACCTGCTTGTGGAATCGGTTCAAAAATCACGGTCGTGAGCACAAGGGATCGTTACCGTCAGGCGAAGACACCCTTCCGTCGCTTCGGCCGAAGGGTGGCTTCGTACGGCCGCCAACCCTCCTAGCGGCCTCTTAGGGCATGGTGCGGCACGTGGATCGGCGCCTCTCGGGCGACGCGGCTGGCCGGAAGCCTGTCGCTGGTCGTCGGCCTGCCCACGATGCTGGTCAGCTTCGCACGCTACAGCCTCGACAGCACCTTCGCTGTGCTGTCGCGAAACGCCCGCTTCATTCTGGTCATGGCTCTGGGCTCTATCGCCGGCAGATTCATCGGCACAATGCTGTTGGGATCATCGAATCAGCCTATCAATTGCCGCTGCTGGCCGCGATCCTCGTCATCTCGTCGGTCAAGGTTTGGCGGGCATGCACAAATAGGTGGCAGTGTCGTTACCTCGACGTGCCCAGCGTCACGATGATGCGGCAGTCGGCGATGGTGCCGCGGTGGCACTGGCCGATCATGTCCTGCAACTCCGACTGCAGTCTCTTGAGGTCGGCGATCTTGTCCTCGACCTCCTTCAGGTGCTGATTGGCGATCCGGTCGATCTCGTCGCACGAGCAGGCGCGATCGTCGGAGAAGCGCAGCAGCGCGCGCACCTGGTCGAGCGAAAAGCCCAGCGCGCGCGAGCGGCGGATAAAGCGCAGCCGCGCCAGATGCGAGGGAAGATAGGCGCGGTAGTTGCCTTCCGTCCGCTCCGGCAGTGCCAGCAGGCCGATGCGCTCGTAGTAGCGGATCGTCTCGGCTTTCGTCTCGGTAGCGGCTGCGAGCTTGCCGATCGTGAAACTGTCCATCCAGGCATGACCCTCTAGTAACTACATCCTCTACGTTGGGCCTGTCGCAAACGTCGTCAGGTGCATTATGGCCTGCTGTCAGTCGGCGGAATGCCCCAGTTCGCAAAGCCTGAACAGCCCGCGCTTTGGATTGCGCTCGCGATCAATGCCTCGTTCTTCGTGATCGAAATCGTGGCCGGTGCGGCTGCCGGCTCGGTGCCCCTGCAGGCCGACGCGCTCGATTTCCTAGGGGACGCCGCCAACTATGCCGTCAGCCTTGGCGCGGCCGGGATGGCGCTGACTTGGCGGACACGGGCCTCGCTGTTGAAGGGCGCGACCCTGGGACTGTTCTGAGCGTGGATTCTGGGCGTCACGATTTACAACGTATTCTCCGGCCGAGTGCCCGATGCGCATGCTATGGGCGTCGTCGGTTTCTTCGCGCTGCTGGCTAATCTGTTCGTGGCGGTGATGCTTTGCCTGTTCCGCGAAGGCGACAGCAACATGCGCTCCGTCTGGATCTGCAGCCGCACCGACGCCATCGGCAACGTCGCCGTCATACTGGCGGCTCTCGGCGTGTTCGCCAGCGGCACCGGCTGGCCCGATCTCGTGGTCGGCTCGATTATGGCGCTGCTTTCGCTCTCGGGTGCGTGGCAGATTGGCCGGCATGCACTGTCGGAACCGCGCGAGGCGCCGACCGCGCGGTCCGTACCGGCGGAATAGGGGCAAGGGCCTCGCATGAGCTACTCCCCCGGCATTCGGACGATGTAAGGTAGAGGAGACACATTCAACGGAATCGGACCATGCGGGACGACGCCAATTCAATCGCTCTAGAGATTCTTTGCGAGGCCTACAACTACACGAGCGGCCGCCCGCAGAAGTGGGTCGACTTGGGCAGGATCGCGCAGCGCCTGCTATTGCCAGAGACCGGCGCCGTCGAGGAAGCGGCGCGTCTGGCCTAGACGAAAGGATGGCTCGTTCTCGATGGCGAGCATCGCGTATCCTTCACGGAGGCCGGCCGTCGCGTCGTCACCTCGACATGAGACGGAAGCCGGCGAACGCCACGATGCCGGCCAGCACGAGTCGGACGGTGCGTTCGGAAAGGCGCTGAATGAAGGCGGTACCGGCGGCCGCGCCCAGCAGGGCGGCGGCGGCATACAGCGGGAACTCCGATGCGAGCTGCTGGCCCGACAGCAGCGCACCGGCGAGCCCTGTGATCGAGTTGCCCAGGATGAACGGTGCGGAAAGGCCCGCGGCCTCCTTCGGCCCTGCCCAACCTAGCGCGATCAGCGCCGGCGCCACGAATACGCCGCCGCCGATTCCGGACAGGCCCGAGAATAGCCCGGCGGCGCCCCCCAGCGCCGCTAGACCCATCGTCGATGGCGAAATGGACCAGCGGGCTGCCTGCGGACGCATCACCATCAGCAGCGCCGTCGCCAGTAGCAACGCGCCAGTGACAAGTGCGTAGAGGCCGGCGGGAAGCGCCACCAGCCCGCCGACGAACGCCGCAGGCAGCGCCGGGACCGCGAGGGAGATCAGCCTGCGCCAGTCGATGAAGCCAATCGCATGCAGGCGCCACGTCGTGTAGGACGCCGCGACGATGTTCATGGCCAATGCCGTCGGCCGGAGATCGCCGACCGGCACGCCCGCGACCGCCATGACAGCCAGAAACCCTGTGCCGCCCCCCTGACCGACGCTGGCATAGACCGCTGACACGGCAAGGAGAATGAGCGCGACGAGCATCCCGAGAAGCTACCCGAACCGTTAACGGCTTTCTCGCGTGAGCCTCACGCGAGCAGATCCTCCGGGTCCTTACTAGCTCCGTCGGTCGCCGACAAGATTGGCAGGCCGCATCGCCAGGAACGCCACAAGCGCCAGCAGCATGAGGAGGCCGACCACACCGAAAGCGAGGCCCCAGGCCATCGGCGACATGCCGCCGGCGAGGTCGAGCGTCCATCCTACGATCAACGGCCCTAGAAACCCGCCGGCATATCCAAGTGTCGAGTGCACCGCGAGCGTGGCGCCGCGACGTGCGGGATCGGCGTTGCCCGCGGCGCCCGCCGTGACCGACGAGGAGTCGAGCCACACCACCATGCCGTAGGCGATCAGCAGCACCACCGCGAGCCAGTAGTGAGTCGAGCCGGCGAAGCCAACGACGGCGGCGAAGCCGATCGACAGGATCATTGCCGTCGCGACAAGGCGGCGGCGGCCGAAGTGGATCGAGGCTTCGTTGCCGGCGATGCTGGCCAAGGTGCCGAGCAACGCCAGTACGGTGACGACGAGGGCGGGCGAGAGGGTCTCGTCGGTGAGCCCGGTGTGCGCGGCGACGAAGGCGAGGAACGCGACACCCCAGCCGCGCAACGCGCTCATCTCCAGGGTGTGCACGCAGTAGACGACCGAATAAGCGAAAGACGAAGTATTGCGGATCACCGGCCGGAAATCGAACAAGCCACCACCCTGCGCAGGCTTGCGCGGCGCCGGTCGGTGCGTCGGTACGACGGTCGCGACCATGATCCAGGCGATGGCCGCCGTCACGGCGGAGAAGACGAAGGCCGAGCGCCAGCCGAACTGGTCGGCGAGAACGTCGCCCAGCAGGAACGACACGGCCCCGGAAATGCCGATGCTCGCCGCGTGCCCGGTGACGGCCCGCGACATAAGCTTGGCGTCGACGTGGTCGGCCAGCAGCTTCAACCCGGTCATGTAAGTGCCGGCCCAGCCCAGCCCTGCAAGCGCGCGCGTGGCGAAGGCCGACCAGAAGCCATCGGCGAACAGTCCAAACATCAGATGCCCCGCCACGGTGCAGGCGACGCCGAACAGATAGACCTTCTTGGCATCGATCCGGTCGGTGAGCGTGACCAGCACCGGCACAGAAACCATGTAGGCGCCAAAGAAGATCGCTGTGATCCAGCCGGCCTCGCTGTTCGACAGGCTCCAGCGCTGCATCATCTGCGGCAGCAGCGCGGGCCAGAAGCCGGCGCCGA
>LSKJ01000194.1 GCA_001557035.1 Rhodospirillaceae bacterium CCH5-H10
GGCGTGCGCTCGGCGGCGCCTTTTGCCGAGCAGTTCCTCGACGACACGATGGCCAGGTACGGGCTCGACGAGAGCAAGACGGTGCTGATCGGTTTCAGCCAGGGCACGATGATGTCGCTGCATGTCGGCCTGCGCCGCGTGAAGCCGCTCGCGGGCATCGTCGGCTTCTCCGGCATGCTGGCCGGGCCGGAAACGCTCCAGGCCGAGATCCGCTCGAAGCCGCCGGTGCTGCTGGTGCATGGCGACAGCGACGAGATGCTGCCGGCCGTGCTGACGCAGCGCGCGGCGCAGACGCTGCAGGAGAACGGCGTGCGGGTCGGCGTGCACATCGCACCGGGCATCGGCCATGGGATCGACCAGACGGGCCTGTCGCATTGCGCCCGGTTCGTGCTCGACGCCTTCAAGCTGCCGGTGCCGAAGCCATGAAGGAAGGTATCTGCCGTCCGGGTTTCGAGCGTGTCGCCGAAGCCTTCGAAAAGAATTTCAAGGACAAGGGCGAGATCGGCGCCTCGGTCTGCCTGACGGTGGGCGGCGAGACGGTCGTCGACCTGTGGGGCGGTGTCGCCGATCCAAAGACGAAGGCGCCGTGGACGCGCGACACGGTGAGCATCGTCTTCTCCTGCACAAAGGGCGCGACGGCCTTGTGCGCGCATGTGCTGGCCAGTCGCGGCCAGCTCGACCTCGATGCACCGGTCAGCGAGCTGTGGCCGGAGTTTGCGCAGCAGGGCAAAGACCGCGTGACGACGCGCATGATGCTCGACCATTCCTCCGCCGTGCCCGCCGTGCGCGCACCGGTGAAGGACGACGGACCTTACGACTGGGCCTACATGACGGAACGGCTGGCGGCGGAGGTCCCGTTCTGGGAGCCGGGAACGCGCAACGGCTATCACGGCTTCACCTTCGGCTGGACGGTCGGCGAGATGGTGCGGCGCGCCTCGGGCAAGTCGCTGGGCGCCTTCTTCCGCGAGGAGATCGCGGGCCCGCTGGGCCTCGATTTCTGGATCGGCCTGCCCGAGGAGATCGAGCCGCGCGTCGCGCCGATCGTGCCGCATGTCTACAAGGCCGCCGACGCGGTGACGCCCTTCATGCGCGATCTCGCGACCAACAAGGAATCGGTGGCCGCGCTGTTCTATTTCAACAATGGCGCCTGGCGCTCCGGCGGCGCCAACAGCCGCGCGGGCCATGCCGCCGAAATCGGCGCGGCCAACGGAATCACCAACGCGCGCGGGCTGGCCGGCATGTACGCCCCGTTGGCGAACGGCGGCGGCGACCTGGTCGATGCCACGACGCTCTCGCGCATGGGCGAGGTCTCGATGGCGACGCACGACGACGTTACGCTCCGCATCCCCACGCGCTTCGCTCTGGGCTTCATGAAATCGATGGACAACCGCAAGCGCAGCCTGGCCGCCAAGCTATGGGGCGAGGATTGCGACAGCGTGATCATGAGCAGCGCCGCCTTCGGCCATGTCGGCGCCGGCGGCTCGCTGGGCTTCGCCGATCCGGTGGCCGGAATGTCGTTCGGCTACACGATGAACCGCATGGGCCCGGGCCTGCTGATGAACGAACGCGGCCAGTCGCTGGTCGACGCGGCGTATCTGTCGCTCGGGTATCGCAACAAGGACGGCGGCGTGTGGGTGAAGTGACCAAGCCTTGCCTCCCCATTCAAATGGGGAGGTGTCAGCGTCTGACGCTGACGGAGGGGTCAAACGCCCCGCGACGCTCCGAATTCATTACCCCTCCGCCCGCGATGACGCGGGCACCTCCCCATCTGAATGGGGAGGCGTGCCCGTGATCCCCGTCTTCCGCCCGCTAAAAGATCCCGGCGTCGCCACCATCTGGTCGGGGCTCGCCGCCTCGACCATCGGTGAGGATCTGTTCCGCGTGGCCGTGGTGTGGATCGCGGCCGAGCAGATCGGCAATGCCGCGGGCTACGTCAACGCCACGCAATATGGTGCGATGCTGGTGGTCGGCCTGCTGGGCGCCTCGGCCTTCGACCGCTGGCGCGCCGACCGCGCCATGATCGGCTCCAAGTATGCGAGCGCGGTGCTGGCGATCCTGCCGGTGCTCGGCTTCTACATCTGGGGCGTCTCGATCCCGCTCCTGATCGTGTCCGTGATGGGCCTCGCGGCGATGCGCATGGTCTTCACGCCGGCGCTGCAGTCGGCCGTGCCCGTACTGGTCACGAACCGCGACGCCATGCAGGCGATCAACGGCCTGTTCGACGCGACGTGGCGGCTCGCCCGCCTGATCGGGCCGATGATGGCGGCGGTGCTGAACACGCTGCTGCCGGTGATCCACTTCCTGTCGATCACGGCCGTCGGCTTCGTGCTGTCGGCCGTGGCGGTCTGGGCGGTGCGCGACCGGCTCTACGACCCGGCCTACAAGCCGCGTCCCGGCCGCGGCGGCTGGCGTGGCGCCTGGGACGCGCTGCTCGACGGTGCGCGGCTGATGCTGCGCGAGCGGCGGATGGGCGCGCTGCTGATGATCAACGCCTTCGCCAACGGGCCGTGGAGCGTGGCGCTGCAGCTCTGCATCGCGCTGATGGTGGTGGAGCACGACCCGCACCTGTTCGGTCTGCACGGGCTCGCGTCGCTCGGCATGATCGTCGGCGCCTGCGGCGTGGGCGACGTGGCCGGTAACCTGGTGGCCGGCAGCGTTCGCTTCCGCCGCCCGCTCTCCACCATGTTCCTGGGTTACGTCGCCATGGGCAGCGGCTTCGCGCTGATCGCGCTGTCGGCCTGGGGCCTCGACAATCCCTACAAGCTGCCGGCCATGATGCTGTCGGGCCTGATCGCGGGCTTCGGCGGGCCGTTCTTCTTCATCCCGATGATCACCCGCATGCAGACCGTGTTCCGCGGCGCCGAGATCGCCCGCGTCTTCCGGCTGCGGCTCGCCGTCATGGCGGGCTCGATGCTGGTGTTCAACGTCGCGGCGACACCGATGTTCGACCTGATCGGTCCGACCCACACCGAGTTCTGGTTCGGACTGCTCCTGCTGGCGCTGGGCATCGCCGGCTGGCTCTATTGCTGGCGTGTCGAGAACCGCGAAGCAGCCGGCGCCGCCGCTTCAGCCCAGCAACGGCACGTGCCGTGAGCAGTCCCGCGGCAGGATGCCGGTGAGGCGCGGATCGGGGAACACTTCGACCTGGAAAGCGTAGGGCACGAAGCCGGAGCGCCGGTAGAAGTCCAGCGCCGCGGGATGGTCGAGCGTGCAGGTATGCACCCAGAACCGACGGATCGGCCGCGCCCAGGCCCGTGCGATCGCCTCGTTCATCAGGGTCCGCCCGACGCCGGTCCCGACCATGTCGGCCGTGACGCCGAAGAAAGACAGCTCACATTCCCCGGGCTGGCTGAAATCGAGTTCGAGAATCCCGGCATCCCGCCCGTCCTTGCGCAGCGCCATGAACTCCACCTGCGGATTATCGAGGATCGCCTGCAGCTTCTCGTCCGCCATCACCAGGCGCGAGAACCACAGCCAGTCCGTCCCTACCGCGCGGTAGAGCGCGCGATAGGCAGCAACCGTTCGCGTGAGCGGCTCCAAGGCGAGACCTGCGGGAAACGGATGCGTCGACCGTGCCGGCGGACGGGCCCGCATCTCGAGGCTCGTGACGACCGTGGCGACATGGCCGGGCGGAACGGCGGAATAGCCGGGCGGAAGGACAGGATTTGTTGGGTTCATGCTGGAGTCTGATTTGCCGATCTCGTCCGAGCAATGGAAGTCACTGATGTCCGGAGATGAAGCCAGGGAAACGACAGCCACTCCGATCAAACAGCGCGAAGAAGGGCTCTGGCATCATCGAGAGCCGTTGCAGTTACGCCCCGATATTGCTCTTCGATAGTCAAGGCAGCAATTGTTGCATTGACAAAGTCAGGGTTCAGCCGATCCATCGCACTCAGCGTCGACGCAACGTCTTCTCGGTACATTCGCAGGGCATCGACTATCGCCCATCGGTCGAACCTCGCGGCAGCGGCGATATCGAAGATGTCTCGCGGCTTGATGTGCGCCCCGCGAAAATGGACCTTCTTGGCGATGATCTCGGCAATCGTTTCGACGTCTACATCTTCACCCTCGACCTTTCGTCGTGTGGAAGGAGTCTCCGTCAGTGGCGGGCTGACAATGAAATCTATTTCTCCGATTCGATCGAACGCCAACTTGAGAAAGCGGGCCCCATCACCTTGGTAGTCAGCCGGCATAATCTCGAACTCGAAGTCGTGCAGCTTCGGATCAAGATAGGAAAGAAGTTGAGGGTCTTGCAGGAAAATGTCGATGTCTTCGCTTTGGCGATGGCCGATTTGAAGCATCATCGCCGTGCCGCCGCCGAATGACCATCTGTCAATAATGGTATGATCAGCATTGACCTGCCGGATCAATGAACACGCTATACGGAACAGGCGCGCCCAATTGGACGTGATCGTGTTCACGCCGCGAGTGGGTATGCTTCGCCCGAATACTGACCAAAGGTCCTGGCGGCGGCAATCAGCGTGGCTTCGCTGATACCGAACGCAACGGCAAAGGCCTTTTGCAGGTCGGGAGTAACTTCACCGAAAAACGCCGACATGTGACCTGGCGCTGCCTGCGCCGCCTCTGAATGGGTCAGGCAATAGACGAGCTTCTGCGCGTCCAGCTTTTCCCTGTACGGCGCATTCACAGTCGTAAGGACACTCGATACCGCAGACATCCACACAGGTTACGCCCCGCTTTGCCCGGCGACAACGGATGCAAACACCTACCAATTCACCCTTGCAGGAAACGCCGTGTATCTATAACGTTCAGATAGATACACGGCGTTACCCAGAAGGAGACTTCCCGTGGCCAAGGCTTTCCCGACCGACAATCCCTTCCTCAAGGGCTACTTCGCACCGGTCAACACCGAGGCCGATGCCGGCCATCTCCAGATCAGCGGCGAGATGCCCAGGGAACTCTGCGGCACCCTTTACCGCAACGGACCCAACCCGCAGTTCGCGCCGCGCGGGCCCTATCACTGGTTCGGCGGCGACGGCATGATCCACGCCTTCCACATCGAGAACGGCAACGTCTCCTACAAGAACCGCTGGGTGCGGACGCCGAAGTGGAAGATCGAGAACGAGGAAGGCGAAGGCCTCTCCGGCACGTTCGGCAATCCGCGCTACACCGACCCGCGCGTGTTCGCGCTGAACTCGACCATCGCCAACACCAACATCGTCTGGCACGGCGGCAAGCTTCTGGCGCTGGAGGAAGCACACGCGCCCTTCTCGCTCGACCCGAAGAGCCTGATGCCGGTCGGACCGAAGGACGGCGGCTACGAGACGTTCGGCGACCAGCTGATCGGGCCGTTCACGGCACACCCGAAGTTCGATCCCGAGACCGGCGAGATGATCTTCTTCGGCTATTCGGCGACCGGCCGCTTCACCAAGGAAGTCAGCATCCAGACCGTGACCGCGGACGGCACGGTGACGCGCGCCGAGATCCTCGACGGGCCGTTCCCCTCGATGATCCACGACTTCGCGGTGACGAAGAACTGGATCGTCGTGCCGATCTTCCCGCTCACCTCGTCGATGGAGCGCGCCATGGGCGGCCTGCCGCCCTTCGCCTGGGAGCCGGACAAGGGCACGCACATCGCCTTCATCCCGCGCAACGGCACCGTGGCCGACGTGAAGTGGGTGACCGCGCCGCCGTCCTACGTCTTCCACCCGATGAACCATTTCGAGACCGACGACGGCAAGATCGTGATCGACGTCATGAAGTACGACGTGGCACCGCTGTTCCCGCTGCCCGACGGCTCGCCCTCCACCAAGGAGCCGCCGGCCGCGCGCCTGTTCCGCTGGACCTTCGACCTCGACGGCCACGGCAACACCTTCCGCGAGGAACAGCTCGACGATCGCGCCGGCGAGTTCCCGCGCTTCGACGAGCGCTTCTGCATGAGCGACTACCGGCATGGCTGGATCGTGTCGGGCAACATCACCCATGCCGGCGTGCGTCGCGGCGAGGGCATCACCCACTACGACCTGAAGAAAGGCACCAACGCCACCTGGAAGGCGGGAGACGACGACCGGTTCGGCGAGCCGGTCTTCGTGCCGCGCCACGACACGGCGGCCGAGGGCGACGGCTGGGTGCTGGCGACGATCTTCCGCTCCGCCGAGGGCCGCAGCGATCTCGGGGTGTTCGAGGCGACCGACATCACCAAGGGCCCCGTGGCGCTGGCCCATCTCAGCAGCCGCGTCCCGGCGGGCTTCCACGGCAACTGGCGGCCCGGTACGCTGTAGGATGATCACCGTCCATCACCTGAACAATTCCCGGTCGCAGCGCATCCTCTGGATGCTCGAGGAACTCGGCCTGCCCTACGAGGTGAAGCGCTATCAGCGCCAGCCGTCGATGCAGGCGCCGCAGGAATTGCGCAACGTCCATCCGCTGGGCAAGTCACCGGTCATCACCGACGGCGACAAGGTGCTGGCCGAGTCCGGCGCCATCCTCGAGTACCTGTCGGAGACCTACGGCGGCGGCAGGTTCACACCCGCCCCCGGCACGCCGGAGCGGCTGCACTACACCTATTTCATGCACTACGCGGAGGGCTCGCTGATGCCGCTCCTGTTCATGAAGCTGGTGTTCGGCCGCATCCCCTCGCGCGTGCCCTTCTTCATGCGGCCGGTGGCGCGCGCCATTTCCGCCGGCGCCGACAAGACGCTGCTGATGCCGCAGATCGGCAACCACTTCATGTTCCTCGAAGGCGAGCTGTCGCGACGCGAATGGTTCGCCGGCCCCGAGTTCACCGCCGCCGACATCCAGATGAGCTTCCCGCTGGAGGCCGCGACCGCGCGCTCGCCCCTGATCAACAAGATGCCGAAGCTGAAAGGCTTCCTCGACCGCATCCATGCCCGGCCCGCCTACAAGCGGGCGCTGGACAAGGGCGGCGCCTACGAGCTGGCGAAGTAGCGAAAAAGACCGCGGCCGTGCTAGGCCCGTAGCCAATACGACGAACAGACGAATCCAAGGAGCGAAACGATGTCCCTACCCGCCCTGCTGCGCGACAACCTCTCGATCCCGGTGGTCGGCGCGCCGCTGTTCATCGTGTCCAACCCGGACCTCGTCATCGAGCAGTGCAAGGCGGGAGTCGTCGGCTCCTTCCCGGCGCTCAACGCGCGCCCGAAGGAGATGCTCGAGGAGTGGCTGAAGCGCATCACCGGCGAGCTGGCCGACTACAAGGCCAAGCATCCGGAGAAGAAGGTCGCGCCCTTCGCGGTCAACCAGATCGTCCACTCGTCGAACGACCGCCTGCAGCACGACGTCGACATGTGCGAGAAGTACAAGGTGCCGATCCAGATCACGTCGCTGCGCGCACCCGACGACGTCGTCGTCTCGGCGCACCGCTACGGCTGCCTGGTGTTCCACGACGTGACCAACGTGGCGCATGCCAAGCGCGCCCTGAAGGCCGGCGTCGACGGCCTCATCCTGGTCTGCGCCGGCGCCGGCGGACATGCCGGCCGCCTCTCGCCGCTCGCGCTGGTACCGGAAGTGCGCCAGTTCTACGACGGCACGATCCTGCTGTCGGGCTCGATCTCCAACGGCGCCTCGGTGCTTGCGGCCCAGGCGATGGGCGCCGACCTCGCCTATCTCGGCACGCGCTTCACCGCGTCGAAGGAAGGCAATGCGACCGACGCCAACAAGCAGTGCATCATCGATTCCACCGGCGAGGAGATCGTCTACACCAACCTCTTCACCGGCGTGCACGGCAACTACATGAAGCGCAGCATCGCGGCCGCCGGCCTCGATCCCGACGCGCTGCCGGAAGCCGACAAGAGCAAGATGAACTTCGGCTCGGGCGGCAACATGAAGGTCAAGGCGTGGCGCGACATCTGGGGCGCCGGCCAGGGCGTCGGCCAGATCCACGATGCGCCGCCGGCCGCCGAGAT
>LSKJ01000195.1 GCA_001557035.1 Rhodospirillaceae bacterium CCH5-H10
CCGACGAATAGACCGGCAGGAGCAGCGGGCGCGCCGCGCTCGACTTGTTCTGCGTCGAGCCGTGGATCGTGCGGCAGTTGAGCAGCAGGGTCGTGCCCGGCCCGCCGATGGCGCGCTTCACCTCGCTCTCGCGAATCTGCCGCGCATCGGCCTCGCGCAACGCGACGGCGAAGCCACCCTTCTCGTCGTACATCGTGTAGAGCGGCCCTTCATGGCTGCCCGGCACAAAGGCCAGCGGCCCCTGATCGTCCGAGCAGCCGTCGATGTAGACGCCGACGGTGACCGGGCTGTAGTCCGTATGCGGCCATGCCTGGATGTCCTGGTGCCACTTGAACTCGCGGCTGCCCTTGCCCGCCTTCACGTTGAGCTTGGCATGGTGGAACTTCACGTCCGGACCGACGACGTCGGCCACCAGGTCGGTCATGATCGGGTCGGAGATGAAATCCCAGAACGTCGGATGCTGGTCCTGCGGCGAGGTCACGCGATGCAGGCGGGGATCGGAGGCCGAATGGCCCTGCTCCAGCACGAACACGTCGCCCGACCGGGTTTCGGCACGGCTGCGGTCGACGACTTCCGTCATCGCAGCCCGCAGGCGGCTCAACCAATCGGCCGACACATAATCTTCGAGCACGAGATAGCCATCGCGGAAATAGGCAGCGCGCTGGTCCTCGGTCAGGACCAGGGTTTTGTGCTTCAGAACGTCCTGCGGTTTCATCGAACGTTTCCTTCTCCGGGGGTGTTCTTGCGACACGTGACCCGGACGTTGCAGGGCCGCGATGGCCGCCGGCAAGGAAAACCGTGACGCCGTGCCGCAGAACAAGGCGTCACCTCCATTGCGCCGCTTCCTTCGGGAGTGCCCATGTTACGGTTCCAGACGAGAACGGACGGGACGCGAATGACGACAGGCAGTGTGGCGATCGGCATCATCGGCGCCGGCATCATGGGCGAGCGGATGCTCAATGCGATCCTGCAGCAGGATCCGGCAAGGGTGCACGCCTGCGGTCTCTGGGACCCGGCACCTGCGGTTCTGCAGCGCCTGCAGAAGAGCTTTCCGCAGGTCGGCCAGACGAGCGATGCGGCCGGCCTGATCTCGGCCAGTGACTGCGTTTACATCGCTTCGCCTCCTGCGTCGCATCTCGCGCATGCCCGCGCTGCACTGACGGCGGGCAAGACCGTCTTCTGCGAGAAGCCCCTTTCCGTCGACGTCGCGGACGCAAGGGCCTTCGTGGCAGAGGCCGGCGACTGGGGCGCGGTGAACTTTCCCTTCGCCTCTTCCCTCGCGGTCGCGGCGATCCGGAACTGGATGGACGCGGGCGATGTCGGCACGCCCCGGCGTGTTGTCATCGAGGTGGGCTTCGCGGCCTGGCCTCGACCGTGGCAGGCGGACGCGGCGGGCTGGCTCGACCGGCCGATGCAGGGCGGATTCACGCGCGAGGTCGTCTCCCACTTCCTGTTCCTGGCACGCCGCCTCGTGGGGCCACTGAGCGGGCTGAAGGGCCAAGCTGTCTTTCCGGAGGATGGCAGGTCGGAACGGCGGATCGAGGCGACGCTGCAGGCCGGCGACCTGCCGGTGACGCTCGCGGGCGCCGTCGGCGAGACGTCGAAGGACGATCACAATGTCTGGATGCTGGAAGGCGACCGCGGCGCCGTCCGGCTGCGTGACTGGTCGATCGCGGAACGCCGCCAGCCCGATGGCACATGGCAGCCCGCGCCCGATGCCCTTCCCAACGAGCAGGCCCGTCCGCTGGCATTGAAGCGCCAACTCGAAGGCGTGGTGAATCTCACACGCGGCAAACCGCATCACCTCGCCACGCTCCGCGAGGCGCTCGACGTGCAGGAGGTCGTGGAAGCGCTCCTTCGATCCGGTCGGGCGTGAAGACGCCGGTCATGCGCGCCGCTTCCCCATGCTCTTCGCGCCGTGCCGTCCTGACGGGGCTGCTGGCCCTGCCGGTGGGAGTCGGCGGGCGGTCCGCGTTCGCCCAGAGCGATTCGTGGGCGGCTCTGCGCCGGCCCGGGACCTTTGCGCTGATCCGACATGCGCTGGCACCCGGAACCAACGACCCGTCGGGCTTCCGGCTCGACGACTGCGCGACGCAACGCAATCTTTCCGCCGAGGGCCGCGCGCAGGCTGTCCGCATCGGCGATCTCTTCCGCGCCAACGGCATCGCCGCGGCGGATGTCCATTCCAGCCAATGGTGCCGCTGCCTCGAGACAGCCTCCCTGATGAGGCTCGGCGAGACGCGACAGCAGCCGCTGCTCAATTCCTTCTTCCAGGACCGCTCACGCGAAGCCCGCCAGATCGAGGCACTGCGGCAATGGATCGGGCAGCTCGGTCTCGCGGGACCGACGGTGTTCGTCACCCATCAGGTCGTGGTGACGGCGCTCAGCGAAATCTTTCCCGGCAGCGGCGAGATCGTGGTCATGCAACGCTTGTCCGACGGCCGTCTGGCGGTTCAGGGACGCCTGCCAATCGCCTGATTGGTATGGCCGCCGAA
>LSKJ01000196.1 GCA_001557035.1 Rhodospirillaceae bacterium CCH5-H10
CTGCTGTTCCTGAGGCTGGTGCCGGTGTTTCCCTTCTGGCTGATCAACATCGTCCCCGCCCTGCTCGGCATGCGGCTGCGGCGATACGTGCCCGCGACGATGCTCGGTATCGCGCCGGCGGCCGTGGTCTATGCCAGCGTCGGCTCCGGACTCGGCATGGTGCTGAAGAGAGGCGAACAGCCCGATCTCGGAATCATCTTCGAAGCACGCATCCTGGTGCCGCTGCTGGGCCTTGCCGCCCTGTCGCTGGTCCCCGTGATCTACGGTCGCCTGCGCCGAAAGCGCGGGAGCTGAGGTGAGCGGACTCCTCACACCCGACGTCTGCATCGTCGGCGGCGGCTCGGCCGGTCTGGTCGTGGCGTCGGGCGCCGCCCAACTCGGCCTCGACGTCGTGCTGGTCGAGCGCGGGC
The DNA here is from genome assembly GCA_001557035.1 of Rhodospirillaceae bacterium CCH5-H10. GTDB lineage: Bacteria > Pseudomonadota > Alphaproteobacteria > Reyranellales > Reyranellaceae > Reyranella. Next base: position 411 of record LSKJ01000196.1, read on the forward strand.
TGATGGGCGGCGACTGCCTGAACTTCGGATGCGTGCCGTCTAAGGCGCTGATCGCCGCCGCCCGCGCGGCGCAGGCGCAGCGCGGCGGCGCGGCCTTCGGCATCGCGCCGGTCGAGCCCTCGGTCGATTTCGGCAAGGTGATGGACCACGTCGCGGGCGTGATCGCCGCGATCGCGCCGAACGATTCGGTCGAGCGCTTCGAGAAGCTCGGCGTGCGGGTGCTGCAGGAGGAGGCGCGCTTCGTCGGCCGCGACGAAGTGCAGGCGGGAAGCCATCGCATCCGCAGCAAGCGCATCGTGCTGGCGACGGGCTCGCGTCCCGCGCGGCCGCCCGTGCCGGGCCTGGCCGAGGTTCCGCACTTCACCAACGAGACGATCTTCGCCAACCGCACGCTGCCCACGCATCTGGTGGTGCTGGGCGGCGGGCCGATCGGCGTGGAGATGGCGCAGGCCTTCCGACGGCTGGGCGCGCGCGTCACCGTGCTGGAAGCGGCGACCTGCCTGGCCAAGGACGATCCCGAACTCGCGGCCATCGTCGTCGCCCGGCTGCGCGCGGAGGGAATCGACCTGCTGGAGCAGACACGGGTCGCGAAGGTGGAACGCACGCCGGACGGAATCGCGACCGTGCTCGAAGGCGGCGCGAGGATCGAAGGCTCGCATCTGCTGGTCGCAACGGGCCGCGCACCGAATGTCGAGGCACTCGATCTCGACAAGGCCGGCATCGCCCACGACCGGCACGGCATCACGGTCGACGATTCCCTCAGGACGTCGAACCGCAACGTCTGGGCGATCGGCGACTGCAACGGGCGCCACGCCTTCACGCACATGGCCGGTCACGAGGCCTCGCTGTTCATCCGCGGCGCGCTGTTCCGGGCGCCGGCGAAGCTCGATCCCGGCATCGTCCCCTGGGCGACCTACACCGACCCCGAACTGGCACAGGTCGGCCTCGGCGAGCGCGAGGCGCGCGCGAAGCACGGCGACGGCATCCGGGTCCTGCGCTGGAAATTCTCAGAGAACGACCGCGCGCAGACCGAGCACGAGACCGGCGGTCTCGTGAAGGCGATCACCGACCGCCGGGGTCGCGTGCTGGGCGCCGGCATCGCCGCCCCACAGGCCGGCGAGCTGATCCAGACCTGGTGCCTGGCCATCTCCGGCCGGCTGAGGGTCTCCACCCTGGCGGGCTTCGTGCCGCCCTATCCGACGCTGGGCGAGACGGCCAAGCGGGCCGCCGGCAGCTATTACACGGAGACGCTGTTCGGGCCGCGCACGCGCGGGCTGGTGCGCTTCCTCGCCCGATTGCCGGTCTGGTAAAGTAGCGCGATGACCGCCGACGCCACCCTGACGGAACAGTCGGTCCGCCCCGCGCGGCGGCGCAGTCTCGCCTTCGGCCTGTCCTGGCGGATCCTCGGTCTCGTCGTCGTTGCGGTGATGACCGCGGAGGTCGCGATCTTCCTGCCCTCGATCGCGCGCTTCCGGCTGGTCCATCTCGAACAGCTGATCGAGAGCGGCACCCTGGCCGCGCTCGCGCTCGACGCCACGCCCGACAACATGGTGACGGAAGAGGTGAAGCGCTCGCTGCTGGCGCATGCCCGTGTCGAGGCCGTCGTGCTGGTCGAGCCGAACAAGCCCAAGCGCGCGCTGATGAACATCGAGCCGCGGCCGGAGATGCAGGGCTTCAACCTGAAGGATCGCGGCGCCCTCGGCCTGATCTGGGATGCGCTCGAAACGATGGCGCGCGACGGCTCCCACTTCATCCGCGTGGGCGGCGAGTCGATGCGCATGCCCGGCGCCATGGTCTGGATCGTGGTCGACGAACGGCCGATGCGCGATGCGATGTACGGCTACGCCAGCCGCATCCTGGTCCTGTCGGTCATCATCGCCCTGTTCACCGCGTCGCTGCTCTATCTGGCGTTGCGCTGGCTGGTCGTGCGGCCGCTGCAGGACCTGTCGGCCGCCATGACGGCTTTCCGGCGCGCGCCGGAAGAGGCGAACACCGATCGCGCGCCGCCGCGACGCAACGACGAGATCGGCGTGGTCGACCGCGAATTCCAGATTCTCCAGCGCGAACTGCGCGCCTCGCTGCGCCGGAAGTCGCGGCTGGCCGAGGTCGGCGCCGCAACCAACAAGATCAATCACGACCTGCGCAACATGCTCTCGACGGCGCGCCTGTTGTCGGACCGTCTGGCGCGCAGCGACGACGAGCGCACCCGCGCGCTGGCGCCGACCATCCTCAACACGATCGACCGGGCCGCGCGGCTGGCCAGCGACGCGATCGAATATGTGCGCGACAAGCCGTCCCCGAAGCTGGCCGACGTGGATCTCGCCGATCTGGTCGACGAGGTCGGCGTGGCGTTGCAGGAGCAGGGCGAGGACCGCGATCCCAACGCGCTGCGCACCTGGATCAACGAGATCGCGCGCGGCGGCGCGGCGCGGTGCGACCGCGACGTGCTCTATCGTGTCTTCATCAATCTCGGCCGCAACGCCTTCGAGGCCGGCGCCACCTGCGTCACCGTCCGCGCCCGCCGCAACGGCGGATACCTGCTGCTCGAAGTGTCCGACAACGGACCAGGCATTCCGCCCGCGGTGGCAAAGCAGCTCTTCCAGCCGTTCACGTCCGGCGGACGGCCAGGCGGCACCGGCCTCGGGCTCGCCATCGCCCGCGACCTGGTGCGCCTGCACGGCGGCGACATCGCGCTCATCGAATCGAACGGGCAAGGCACGCTCTTCTGCTTCACGCTACCCCTCGCGTAGAGCGTCAGATCTCGGCCTTGAGGCGCGCGATGAAGGTGCGCACGCGTTCGGCGTTGCCACCGAGATCGGCTTCGCCGATGCGGCTCTTGGAGCGGATGTCGACCCGGCTGCCCGGTCCCTGCGGCCGGATGCGCACGACGATGTCGTCGCGAAAGCCGAACCATGGGCTGGTTGCGATCGCCTCGAGGCGACCGTCGGCCGGCACGCGTGCCACGATTTCCCAGCCCAGCGCCGTGGCCACGCGCTCGACGCGCTTGAAGGCCTCCGCCGGCGGCACGGCCAGTATCACCGGCTCGATGTCGGGAAAGGCGGCGCGCTGGATCGCGGCATTGTCTTTCGGATAGGCGGGCGGATTGGGCGCCCCGCGCCGCAATTGCGCGGTGGCGACCAGCGGCGGCGGGCTGGCGGTGTCGGTCGTGATGTCGTTGATCGCCGGCCGATGCTGCGCCTCCAGGAACCAGTGCAGGGGCACCCAGGCGCCGGCAGCACCGATCACGATGGCCAGGAAGGCCGCCACGAAACCGCGCCGCCGGTCGCCCGGGCGCGCAGGCAGCATGGTGCCGAGGCCAAGCGCGATGCCGGCGACCGTCAGGTAGAAGCCGTAGCGAAAGACGGCGATGGCCGCCTCGATGTCGAGGCCGAGGTAACGATGCAGCGGCCCGGAGACGGCTACGATCAGCGACCCTACGGTCGCCAAGATGAAGGCGATACGCGCCAGTCGATGACTGATCGGATTGGTCGGCCTAACGAACATCCAGGCTCCGCTGCAGCCGCATCGTACTCGCGAAAAGCGTTCTTTGCATCCGCTCGACAATCTCCGCTTCATTCTCTATGCGGCGTCGATGACGACCGACCCCAACATCCGGCGGCGGGCCATGGCGGCCGGCTTGATCTCGATTGCGCTGTGGAGCTCGCTCGCCCTCCTCTCGGTGTCGGCCGGGCCGATCCCGCCCTTCCAGATGGTCGCCATGACCTTCGCGGTCGGCGCCGCGATCGGCATCGCGCGCGCGCTAACCCGCGGCGTGGGCTGGGCCGGGCTGGTCGGCTGGCCGGCACGCGTCTGGCTGTTGGGGATCGGCGGCCTGTTCGGCTACCACGCCCTCTATTTTGCCGCCCTCCAGCTCGCCCCGCCGGCCGAGGCCAACCTCATCAACTATCTCTGGCCGCTGCTGATCGTGCTGCTCTCCGCCCCCCTGGCGGGCGAACGGCTGGGCTGGCCCCATCTCGTCGGCGCTGCCCTGGGATTCGCGGGCGTCGCCCTGCTGGCCTTCGGCCGCGGGCTGCACTTCGCCGACAGCCACGCGCTGGGCTATCTGTTGGCGCTGGGCTGCGCCTTCGCCTGGTCGATCTACTCCGTTCTGTCGCGCCGCTTCGGCGAGACGCCGACCGATGCCATCGCCGCCTTCTGTGCGGCGTCGGCGCTTCTCTCGCTCGCCTGCCATCTGGCCTTCGAGCGCACCGTCTGGCCGGCCAGCGGGACGGCCTGGCTCGCCGTACTGGCGCTGGGCCTGGGGCCGGCGGGATCGGCGTTCTATTTCTGGGATCACGCGGTGAAGCGCGGCGACATCCGCGCGCTGGGCGCGATGTCCTATGCGACGCCCATCCTGTCGACCGCGATCCTGGTGATCGTCGGACTGGCCGAACCGACCGGCACGCTGATCGCCGCCGCCCTGCTGGTCACGGTGGGCGCCGTCCTGGCCTCGCGCGAACTCTGGAAGCGTTGACGACGCAGCCGCAGTGGAGCGCGCAACTCCAGAGGTTGTGAAGAAACCGGTGGCGCTGTGTTTGAAGTTTTGATTCGCTGATCTGGCAGACAGTTCAGCGAGGCATCGATGGCCAAGGGCAGACCGCCGGGGTTGCGTCTGGAGAC
>LSKJ01000197.1 GCA_001557035.1 Rhodospirillaceae bacterium CCH5-H10
GTCTGGAGCGCTGGCTTTATCGCATCGTCCGCAAGCACGGCGGCCGTCAGGCTGATGGGTGGAGCTTCGATTTTTCGCATCTCCACGCCAAGTCCGGCAGCCTCTCCCCGCTCAAGCACTTCTCCTATGATATGCGCGAGATCGTCCGCCGACAGGCACTGCCCGGCTATCGGCTTTGCATCGAGCGCGGCTTCTGCGGCGCCGAGCGGCTTGAGTTCGTGGCCATCCCGCGCGTCCCGTTCATCCAGCGGCCGGTGGGTCCTTCTGGGGACAAGCTGTGACTCGGCTCGTGCTTTTGGGGACGTGGACCATCGTGCCATCAGGGACCCGATCCTCGTGCTATCGGGGACCAGAATCGCGAGATTCTCTTTGGCACTCAACGGCTTGGTGCGTCCTTAACTTCCCTAACCCAGATTCCTTCGGAATCTGTCTAACGTGCCAGACTTGTCCACTGCTGGGCATAGCAGTCTCGCCGGGAAGGGAAAGACCAAAGCACGCGGGTCCGATCCGGCCACGAGGTCGCGCATGACCGATCTCACGCAAGTCGAATTGTTGTGGCTCGAGAAGCAGATCGAACGATGGATACGCTTCGGCCGGCCCGCAGACGAACAGATCCTCGATCGACGGCGGCGGGTCCTCTATTTTGCGCCCGGTAGCACCTTCGGCTTCGTGCGCTGGGCCGCCAACGACTACGGAACGATCGCTTCGCGTATCGATATCCTGCGCGCCGTGCGCTCAAGCGAAGCCTGCGCAACCATACCCTACGTCCGGCCGGGTGCAGACATCCTGTTGCGCGCTTCCGGCTGGGCGAAGGTGAAGCATGTGTTGCAGATGATCGACATCGTCGAAGGGCTGGGCGTCGATCCCGCGGACGCGGCACCAGATTACTGGCGCCATGTCCACAGTCGTCTGGCGGTCGGGGACGCGTTGAGGCCCTACACGATGGCACGCCATAAGGCCTGGCTGCTCCGGCAGAGACTCGAGCCATGAAGCGCCACGTGTGCGTTTCGCTGATTGCGTTGGGTGTCGTCAGCCTGGTGGCGCCGGCCTTCTTGCAGCTGCATCGCATGATTGTGTGGAATGCGTCGGCCAGTGTTCCCGTGGGGCTTTACCTACTCGAAACCACTGACGGGAGATATATCTCTGAGCTGGTAGCCGTAGTGCCGCCGGAGCCGCTCGCCACCTTCCTTGCGGCCGGCAACTACCTGCCGCGCGGCGTTCCCATGCTGAAACATGTGCTGGCGCTTCCCGGCCAGACCGTGTGTCGAGATGGCCTCGTCGTCACCGTCGATAAGGTTGCTGTCGGAATGGCGCGCGAGCGTGATCGCAGTGGGCGATCTTTGCCGGTCTGGCAGGGCTGCCGCGTCGTCGCCGAGGACGCACTCTTCCTGATGAACTCGCGATCGGCGGACTCGCTGGACGGGCGGTATTTCGGCCTCCTGCCGCGATCTGCCGTCACCGGTCGCGCTCATCCAGTTTGGACAAAGGAGGAATGATCATGAAGTTGTGCCGGCCTGAAGTGCCCGCCCGATCGTACGTGGGACGTCGCGACCCTTCCTCCGTCTCGGCCAAGACCTTTCACAAGGCCATCCGGGCCATCGTATCGATGGCCGCGATTCCTATTATCGCAATCCTCGTATCATCCGGTAACACGGCGCTCGCTCAATCTGCCACCACGATGTTGCGAAAGACCTCATCGGACACTGGTCCCTATGCAAGCTTCGTGCGCGAAGCGGCCCAGCGGTTTGACGTACCGGCATCCTGGATCGGAGCGGTGATGGTGATCGAAAGCGGTGGTGACGTGCTGGCTCTGTCATCCCAAGGCGCGATGGGCTTGATGCAGGTCATGCCCGAAACCTGGGCTGGTTTGCGTATCCGATATGATCTCGGTGACAATCCTTATGACCCGCACGACAACATCCTTGCTGGAGCGGCCTACTTGCGTGAGCTTCATGAGCGCTACGGCTCGCCGGGTTTTCTGGCCGCTTACAATGCAGGTCCCGGGCGTTACGACGACCACTTGGCCACAGGCCGACCATTGCCGTACGAGACGCAACTTTACGTGGCCACTCTTGCGCCGCTGATTGGAGAGCGGCAGGCCGATGACACTGTCGCCACCAGCCGTCGCTTCGTTCCCTGGCCGGAAGCGCCGCTGTTCGTGACGCGGGATCAGGATAATTCTGCGGCCACGCCGTCAGTGCCCAAGACGACAACTGAGCGGCCATCAGGCGGCCGGTCTGCCGAGAGCTTATCGCGGTTTAAAGCACGGCCCGACAGCTTGTTTGTCCGCAATGAAAACGCAGTGCTTCTGCCGTGATGCGGAGAGCAGACGGTTGGATCCTTCAGCTGTGCTCGTGAATTCTTCATGAAGTCATCGGCTCAGGGACCCCAGATCATGGACGGCAAGATAAAGCGGGTGGCCCCGCTGCCGTCGCTGCGCTCCTA
>LSKJ01000002.1 GCA_001557035.1 Rhodospirillaceae bacterium CCH5-H10
TGTTGCCCATCCTTCGAGACGCCGCGCAAGGCGCGGCTCCTCAGGATGAGGTGGGGGTGATCTACCTGGATCGAAGGGGCGCTGGTTTTCGGGCGACCCCGTGCGTGCCGCCGTCGTAAGCTCGGCGGCATGAAGAAGCTCCTTTTGACCCACGTCCCGCTCGCCCGTCGTCAGTATTACGGCGCCCGGGCGCTCGCGCGCCTTCAGGAGGTGATCGAGGTCGTGTTGCATGAGGGCGAGGCGCCGCTCGATGCGCAGGGCGTGATCGGCATGGCGCGGGGCGTCGACTTCATCGTGGCCGATCGCGCGACTTCGGTACCGGCGATCGTCTTCGAGAGCCTGCCGGGTCTGCGCGCGGTGATGCGCAGCGCCATCGATATCCGCAACATAGACGTCGACGCCGCGTCGAAAGCCGGCGTGCTGGTGACGCAGGCGGAGGCGGGTTTCGTGAAGTCGGTGGTCGAACTGACCCTGGGCTTCCTGGTCGACCTCTCGCGCGGCATCACGCGGGCGGCGACGGCTTACCATGTCAGGGAGAAGCCCGAGATCAGGGTCGGCCGGCAACTGGGCGGCGCCACCGTCGGCATCGTCGGCTACGGCCGCATCTCCCGCGAACTGGCACCAGTGCTCGCCCAGCTCGGCATGACCGTGCTGGTGTCGGATCCCTATGCCCAGGTCGACGACCGGCGCTTCGTGAAGTTGCCGCTGGAGGAGATGCTGCCGAAGGCCGATTTCGTGATCTGCCTCGCCATCGCCAACGAGGAAACCGAGAACCTGCTCGATGCGGCGGCCTTCGCGCGCATGAAGCCGGATGCGTTCTTCATCAACATGTCGCGCGGCAACCTGGTCGACGAGGCCGCCCTTGCGGCGGCGCTGACCGAAGGCCGGCTGGCCGGGGCGGCGATGGACGTCGGCCGGGCGCCCGACCAGATGCCGTCGCCCGAACTGGCGCGCCTGCCCAACGTGATCGCGACGCCGCACATCGGCGGCCTGACCCCGCCCGCCAGCGAAAGCCAGGCGATGGACACGGTCCGCCAGGTCGAGGCGCTGGTGAAGGGTGAGGTGCCGCCCGGCGCGGTCAACGTCTCGAGCTGGACCCGCCGGGGTTGAAAAGCCTCGCTGGCGGGCGCATGTGCAGTGCATGCGCACCCCGAAGGACCTGATCGCCGTCCACGTCCCCAAGGACGACCTCGGCGACTACAACCTCACCCAGACCGGCTGGTACGCAATGGATGACGGCGATCACGTCATCCTCGGACCTTTCGAGAGCCTCGCCCAGTGCGACCGCGCGATCCGCGACCGGCTGCAGCAACAGAAGTTGTGAGCCGGCGCACCTGACCGGAGCCCGGCTCAGTTGCCCGGGCCGCGTTCCATCGAGAAGGGCTGCCAGCGCTGCAGCTTCGACTTCTCCAGCACCATCGGATTGACGCAGGCACGCGGCCACTTGCCGCCGAGGACCAGCGCCAGCTCGGCGCCGACGCGACGCTTGCGCGCCGGATCGAAGCGGCTGGAGGCCGAGGCGACATGCGCGGTCAGGATCACGTTGTCCATGCCGAGCAACGGATTGTTGTGGCCGACCGGCTCGGTCTCCAGCACGTCGAGGCCGGCGCCGGCGATCCAGCCTTCCTGCAGTGCCTTGATCATGGCGGGCTCGTCGACTGTCGAGCCGCGGCCGGTGTTCACGAACAGCGCCGTCTTCTTCATCTGGCGGAAGTGCTGCTCCTTCATCAGGTGATGGGCGTCCTTGGTGCCGGGCGCATGCATGCTGACGATGTCGGAGCGCTGCAGCAGCTCGTCGTAGCCGACCGGCTGTACGCCGTAGTCGGACATGACCAGTTCCTCGATGTAGGGATCGTAGGCCAGCATCTGGAAGCCGAAAGGCGCGGCGCGCTTGGCGACGGCGCGGGCGACATGGCCGAACGAGATGAAGCCCAGCGTCATGCCCATGAGGCGCGGGAACTGGTAGAGGTGCGGACGCGCCTTGGCCCATTCGCCCTTGCGCACCATCTGGTCTTGCACCACGAGGCGCCGCCAGCTCGCGAGGATCAGGGTCATGGCGTGGTCGGCCACTTCCTCGATGAAGGTATCGGGCACGTTGGTGACGGGAATGCCGAGCCGGGTCGCGACATCGACATCGACCGAATCGACGCCGACGCTGCCCAGCGAAACGACCTTCAGCTTCTTGCCGGCCTCGATCACCCTGGCGGTGATGCGCGGGCGGCCCTTGCCGTAGATGGCGTCGGCATCGGCGACGGCCTTGACGAGTTCGTCCTCGTCGCCCGAAACCTCGACGATCTCCGCGCCGATCGGCCCGAGCGTCTCCATTTCCAGCGAATGGTCGGTCTTGCCCGGCCCGGTCGTCACGATCTTGAAACGCGCCACGTGTTGTCTCCTCCACAAATTTGACGGCACTCTAACGTAATCCCGCTTCCGTCCAACATCGGTGAGTGAACATGCCAGCGCCCAAGAACGTGTTGTTGATCGTCGTCGACCAGTGGCGCGGCCTGATGTTGCCCAAGCTCGGGGCGGACTACCTGAAGCTGCCCAATCTCGACCGGCTGTGTGCCGAGGGCGTCACCTTCCGCAACCATTTCACCCAGGCCGTGCCCTGCGGGCCGGCCCGCGCCAGCCTGCTGACCGGGCAATACCTGATGAATCATCGCGCGGTGCAGAACACCATTCCGCTGTCCTCGCGCTTCACCAACCTGGCGCACGAGCTGCGGCGCGGCGGCTACGATCCGGCGCTGGTCGGCTACACGACCACGACGCCCGATCCCCGCCAGACCGCTCCGAACGATCCGCGCTTCTTCGTGCTGGGCGACGTCATGGAAGGGTTCCATTCGGTCGGAGCCTTCGAGAACCGAGACGCCTATTTCGGCTGGGTGGCCAGCCAGGGCTTCGAGATGCCGAAGACCCGCGAGGACATCTGGCTGCCGAAGGGCGCGCCGGGCGCCGGCGCCACCGCACGGCCGGCTGCAATCCCGAAGGAACTGTCGGACACCGCCTGGTTCACCGAGCGCGGCCTCGACTATCTGCGCGGCCGCGGTGGCAAGCCGTGGTTCCTGCATCTCGGCTACTACCGGCCGCATCCGCCGTTCATCGCGCCCGAGCCCTACAATTCGATGTACCGGCCCGAGGACATGCCGAAGCCGGTGCGTGCGCCGTCGCCGGCGGAAGAGGGCAAGCAGAACGCGCTCCTCGACTACTATGTTCGCAACGTGAAGCAGGCGAGCTTCTTCCAGGACGGAAAGGATCTCGGTTCGGACATGACCGAGGCCGAGGTGGCGCAGATGCGGGCCACCTATTGCGGGCTGATGACCGAGATCGACGATCATCTCGGCCGCGTATTCGACTACCTGAAGGAGACCGGCCAGTGGGACGACACGCTGATCGTCTTCACCTGCGATCACGGGGAGCAGGGTGGCGATCATTACCTGCTGGGCAAGATCGGCTACTTCGACGAATCCTATCGCATCCCGATGATCATCCGCGATCCGCGCGCCGGGGCGGATGCCACGCGCGGCAGCATCGTCGATCGCTTCACCGAGACCATCGACACCATGCCGACCATCCTCGAATGGATGGGCCTGCCGGTGCCACGCCAGTGCGACGGCCGCTCGCTGCTGCCCTTCTGCGAAGGCGCCACGCCGGCCGACTGGCGGACCGAGGTGCACTACGAATTCGACTTTCGCGACCTTCACTACAGCAAGCCTGAATCGGCGCTGGGCGTGCCGATGGACAAATGCTCGCTGGCCGTCGTGCAGGACGAGAAGTTCAAGTACGTGCACTTCGCGGCCCTGCCGCCGCTGCTGTTCGATCTCGCGAAGGATCCCGGTCAGTTCGTCAATTGCGCGGCCGATCCCGCCTATGCGGCGACCGTCGCCGAATATGCCCGCAAGATGCTGGACTGGCGGCTGGGCTTTGCTGAACGGACGCTGACGGGCTACCGCGCCACGCCGCAGGGGCTGGAGGTGCGCGCGGCCTGAGGCGGCGCTAAGCTTGGCGGCATGAAAGAGGAAACCTACCGCCGGCCTGTGGCAGGACGGGATCACCCGGCCAACCTGTCGCCGGCCTACAAATCCACGGTCAGCCGCTCGCCGTCGCGGCCGGCGATCGTGCTGCCGCACTCGCTGTCGGAGATCACCGGGCCGCTGCTGCGCGAGGAGCGGCTCGATTCGGTCGAGAACGACCTCACGCGCCGTCGCATGGGCGAGCCCCTGGGCGAACGCATCATCGTCCAGGGCCGCGTGCTCGACGAGGACGGCAAGCCGGTCCCCGACGCACTGGTCGAGATCTGGCAGTGCAATGCCGCCGGCCGCTACCATCATCCCGGCGACCAGCACGACGCGCCGCTCGATCCGAATTTCTACGGCGGCGGTCGCGCGCGCGCCGATGCCGATGGCAACTACAGGTTCATCACCATCAAGCCCGGCGCCTATCCCTGGGGCAACCACCACAATGCCTGGCGGCCGGCGCACATCCACTTCTCGCTGTTCGGGCCGGCGTTTGCCACGCGCCTGATCACGCAGATGTACTTTCCGCAGGATCCGCTGCTGGCTTTCGACCCGATCTACAATTCGGTGCCGGAGGGTGCGCGGGCGCGCTTGCAGGCGGCATTCGACATGGAGGCGACGCAGCCTCAATGGGCGCTGGCCTATCGCTTCGACATCGTGCTGCGCGGCCGCAACGCGACACCGATGGAGAACACATGAGCCGCGCGCTGACGCCGTCGCAGACGATCGGTCCGTTCTATTTCGGCACGCTGGCCAATGCCTATCGCCATGATCTGGCAATGCCGGGCGTTACGGGCGAGCGAATCGAGATCGCGATCACCCTGCACGATGCCGCAGGCGCGATCGTACCCGACGGGCTGCTCGAGATCTGGCAGGCCAACAGCCATGGCCGCTACAACCATCCCGAGGATCGCCGAAACCTGCCGCTCGATGCGGGCTTCGAGGGTTACGGTCGCGCGTCCACCGACACGCAAGGCTGTGCGCGGTTCGGCACGGTGAAACCCGGTCGCGTGCCGTGGCCGGCCGGCGGTCTGCAGGCGGCCCACGTCAACGTCTCGGTGTTCGCGCGCGGTGTCCTCAATCGCCTTGCGACGCGCCTCTATTTCGATGGCGATCCGGCGCTGGCCGAAGATCCGGTCCTCAAGCTGGTCGAACCGGAGCGTCGTGCCACGCTGATCGCGAAGCGCGATGCCGCGGGTATCTGGCGGCTGCCGCTCTATCTCGGCGGCCCGAACGAAACCGTCTTCTTCGATTGCTGAGCCCATGACCGTCCGTCTCGTCTCCGCGCTGGGCTCGTCGGCGGCGACCGCCGATTGCTTCTCCGACCTGGCGACCTTGCGCCACATGCTGCGCTTCGAGGCGGCGCTGGCCGAGGCGACCGCGGCGGCTGGCCTGATCCCGAAACGCGCCGCATCGGTGATCGTAAAGGCCTGCGATCCATCCCTCTACGATCCCGCGCCGTTGGTCGCCGCAGCGCGCCGCACGGCGACGCTCACCGTGCCGGTGGTGAAGGCGCTGACCGAACAGGTGCGCCGGCGCGATGCCAAGGCGGCCGACTATGTTCATTGGGGCGCCACCAGCCAGGACGTGATCGACACGGCCATGGTGCTGCAACTCGGCGAGGCGCTGCCGCCGCTCCTGAAGGCGCTCGACGGCATTGTCTCGGCCTTGGCGCGCCTTGCGAAGAAGCACCGTGCGACGCCGATGCTGGGACGCACGCTGCTGCAGCCGGCGACGCCGCTGGCGCTCGGCCAGAAGATCGCCGGCTGGGCCTCCGACGTCGACCGTGCGAAGCGTCGTCTCGCGGCGAGCTTCGCGGAGACCCAGATCGTGCAGTTCGGCGGCGCCTCGGGCAGCCTGACCGCGCTGGGCCCGGCGGCCGAGCGCGTGATGAAGGTGCTGGCCACGCAGTTGAAGCTCACCCTGCCGCCGGGACCGTGGTTCACGCAGCGTGTCCGCGTCGCCGCCCTGGCGCAGGATTGCGCGCTGGTCGTCGGCGCGCTCGCCAAGGCCTCGCGCGACATATCGCTGATGATGCAGGTCGAAGTGGGCGAGGCGGCCGAGCCGTCGGGCCCCGGTCGTGGCAGTTCCTCGACCATGCCGCACAAGCGCAACCCGGTCAGTGCGGCGCTCATCCTGTCGGCGGCAAATCGCGCGCCAATGCTGGCCGCGACCATCGTGGCGGCGATGCCGCAGGAGCATGAGCGCGCGCTGGGCGGCTGGCAGGCCGAATGGCCGACTCTCTCTGCGCTGGTGGAGTGCCTGGGTTCTGGGGTCGAGGCGATGGCCGAAGTCGCCGGAGGCTTGGTCATCGAGCCCGACGCGCTGCAGGCCAACATGGACGCCGCCGAAGCGGCGGTCATGGCGGAACGCGCGACCTTCCTGCTGGCGGCGAAGATGGGCAAGCACGAGGCGCACGCGCTGGTCGAGAAGGCGCTGGCCAAGGGCGGCTCCTTCATCGAGGCGCTCGGCCGGCTCGAAAAGGAACTGGCCGACGAAGCGGCGCTCCTCGGTTACTCGCCGAAATTCGTCGATCGCCTTCTGGTCGACCTCAAGCGCCGCTGAACTTAACCCCCTTTGTCATCCTGAGCGCAGCGAAGGATCTGGCGCTGGCACCGGAGTCCTTCGGTCGATCCGCTAGGTCCTTCGCTTCGCTCAGGACGACAGTGGGCTAAATGTACGTGACCTTCAAAATCTCGATCTCCTCCTCGCCGCCGGGCGTGTTCATTCGCACGGCGTCGCCCTCGTGGGCCCGCATGAGGGCGCGGGCAATGGGGGAGATCCAGCTTACATGGCCGCGTCCGGGATCGACCTCGTCGACGCCCACGATCTTGACCGTGCGTTCCTCGTCCTTGGAATTCACGTAGGTCACGGTCGCGCCAAAGAACACCTGGTCGGTCTTGGGACGCTTCGCGGGATCGACGACCTCGGACCGTTCGAGGCGCTTGCTCAGGAAGCGGATGCGGCGGTCGATCTCGCGCAGGCGCTTCTTGCCGTAGAGATAGTCGCCGTTCTCCGAGCGGTCGCCGTTGGCCGCGGCCCACGACACGACCTGCACGACCTCGGGCCGCTCCTTGCGCATCAGCGACATCAGTTCCTCCCGCATGCGCTCGAAGCCCTGCGGGGTCATGTAGTTCTTCGCGCCGACCGGCAGTCCGCCCACATCGTCGGGCAGGTCGTCCTCGTCGCCGTCGTCGCTTTCCTTGGTGAAGGCTTTGCTCATTGCGGTCCTTAATCTATCAAGTCGGGGCCGATGACCACCAGCCCGTCCCCGAATTCACTCCCTCGCATGCAGCGTTCCTCCGGCGAAAGCCGCGTGGCCTTCGACCTGCGGGACGGTCGGACGCGCCTCGGCGACCTCTATCAACGCGATCCCTGCCGGGTTTTGTTCCCGAAATCCGAGCCGGGCGAACCGCCGCAGGCGGTGATGATAACGACGTCCGGCGGCGTTACCGGCGGCGATGCGCTCAAGATGTCGGTCGAGATCGGGCCGGGCGCCGAAGCCGTGGCGACCACCCAGGCAGCCGAGAAGATCTACCGCGCTTCGCGCGGGAGCGAGCCCTGCGCGATTGACGTCGAGGTGCGGGTGGCCGAGGGCGCGACGCTCGACTGGCTGCCGCAGGAATCAATCGTCTTCGAGGGCGCGCGGCTGAAGCGGCGGACGGTGGCCGAAGTCGTCGAGGGCGGCTCGCTGCTCGCCTGCGAGATGGTGGTGCTGGGACGCGGTGCTTCTGGCGAACGCTTCACGGCGGGGTTGCTGCTCGATGCCTGGTCCGTGCGTCGTCCCGGCCGTCTGGTCTGGACCGATACGCTGCGGGTCGAGGGCGAGACGCCGGAGGGTGCCGGTTTCGGCACGGCCAATGCGCTCGCCACCGTGATTGGCGTGTGGGACCTGCCGCAGCCTTGTTTCGACAAGGCTCGCACGCTGCTCGAAGCTGCAGACAAGGTGCGGGCCGGCGTCACGCTGGTGAACGGCATCATGGTCGCGCGCCTGCTGGGCGAAGCGACCGAGGTGCGGCACGCGACGATCCGTTTCCTCACCGAATTCAGGGGCCGCCGACTGCCCCGCGTTTGGCACGTTTGATGCAGACTTTGTCGCGCTATAGTCGGAACCAACCGGCCGGGGGAAACGCATGAATTTGACGCCGCGCGAGAAAGACAAGCTTCTGGTGGCCATGGCGGCCGTCGTGGCGCGCCGTCGCCTGGAACGCGGCGTGAAGCTCAATTATCCCGAGGCCGTGGCCCTGATCACCGACTTCGTCGTCGAGGGCGCGCGCGACGGCCGCCCGGTCGCCGACCTGATGCGCGACGGCGCGCACGTGATCTCGCGGGCGCAGGTCATGGACGGCATTGCCGACATGCTGGCCGAGATCCAGGTCGAGGCGACCTTTCCCGACGGCACCAAGCTCGTCACCGTCCACGCGCCGATCCGCTGAGGAGACACGCCATGATCCCGGGTGAAATCCTCCCCAGCGCCGGCGAGCTCGAGCTCAACAAGGGCCGCAACCCGATCACCATCGAGGTCGCCAATACCGGCGACCGGCCGATCCAGGTCGGCAGCCACTATCATTTCTTCGAGACCAACGATGCGCTGAAGTTCGACCGCAAGCGGGCCAAGGGCATGCGGCTCGACATCGCGGCAGGCACGGCCGTGCGCTTCGAGCCCGGCCAGTCGCGCACCGTGCGGCTCACGCCCTACATGGGCGGCCGCGAGAGCCACGGCTTCCAGGGCAGGGTCGGCGGCAAGCTCGGGCCGGTCGCCAAAGTCGGGCCGTCGAACGAAGGCCCGACGCGCATCTCGCGCTCGGCCTATGTCCACATGTTCGGGCCGACGGTCGGCGACAAGGTTCGGCTGGCCGACACCGATCTTTTCGTCGAGGTCGAGAAGGACCACACGATCTACGGCGAGGAAGTGAAGTTCGGCGGCGGCAAGGTGATCCGCGACGGCATGGGCCAGAGCCAGAAGACGCGCGCCCAGGGCGCTGTCGACACGGTCATCACCAACGCGCTGATCGTCGACCACTGGGGCATCGTGAAGGCCGACATCGGCCTCAGGGACGGCGTGATCGTCGCCATCGGCAAGGCCGGCAATCCCGACGTCCAGCCGGGTGTCGACATCGTCATCGGCCCGGGCACCGAGGCGATCGCGGCCGAGGGCAAGATCATCACCGCGGGCGGCATCGATTGCCACATCCACTTCATCTGCCCGCAGCAGATCGACGACGCGCTCTACAGCGGTGTCACGACCATGATGGGCGGCGGCACCGGCCCGGCGCACGGCACGCTCGCCACGACCGTCACGCCGGGGCCGTGGCACATGGGCCGAATGCTTCAGGCCGCCGAGGGGCTGCCGATGAATCTCGGCTTCTTCGGCAAGGGCAACACCAGCAAGCCGGCCGGCATCAAGGAGCAGATCGAGGCTGGCGCCTGCGGTCTCAAGTTGCACGAGGACTGGGGCACGACGCCCGCCGCCATCGACAATTGCCTCAGCGTGGCCGACCGCTACGACGTGCAGGTGGCGATCCACACCGACACGCTGAACGAATCGGGCTTCGTCGAGACGACGCGTGCCGCCTTCAAGGGCCGCACCATCGCGACCTTCCATACCGAGGGCGCGGGCGGCGGCCATGCGCCGGACATCATCCGCCTCGCCGGCGAGAAGAACGTCCTGCCCAGCTCGACCAACCCGACGATGCCCTACACGGTGAACACCGTGGACGAGCATCTCGACATGCTGATGGTCTGCCATCATCTCGATGCCGCCATCCCCGAGGACGTGGCCTTCGCCGAGAGCCGTATCCGCAAGGAGACGATCGCGGCGGAAGACATCCTCCACGACATGGGCGCCTTCTCGATGATGTCGTCCGACAGCCAGGCGATGGGCCGTGTCGGCGAAGTCGTGATCCGCACCTGGCAGACCGCTGACAAGATGAAGAAGCAGCGCGGGCGCCTGAAGGAAGAGACGGGCGAGAACGACAATTTCCGCGTGAAGCGCTACATCGCCAAGTATACGATCAATCCCGCCATCACCCACGGCATCGCAAAGCATGTGGGCTCGGTGGAGGTCGGCAAGCGCGCCGATCTGGTCATGTGGTCGCCGGCCTTCTTCGGCGCCAAGCCCGACATGGTGCTGATCGGCGGCTCGATCATTGCAGCACCGATGGGCGATCCCAACGCCTCGATCCCGACGCCGCAGCCGGTCCACTACCGGCCGATGTTCGGCGCCTTCGGTCGTGCGCTGGTGAAGAGCCCGGTCCTGTTCGTCTCGCAGGCGTCGATCACCAAGGGCGTCGCCAAGAAGTGGGGCTTGAGCCGTCCGTTGCTGCCGGTGAAAGGCACGCGCAAGATCGGAAAGAAGAACATGGTCCACAATTCGACCTGCCCGAAGATCGACGTCGATCCCGAGACCTACGAGGTGCGGGCCGACGGCGAGCTGCTGACCTGCGAGCCGGCGGCGTCGCTGCCCATGGCGCAGCGCTACTTCCTGTTCTAGCCATGAAGCGTGCCATCGAAGTCGTGCGCGCCGGCCGCTGGCCGGTGGCGGAACGCACCGACACCGTCACTCTCCTGTTCGACGATCGCTATCGCCGGCGCCTGCGCATGCTGGGCGACGGGGGGCTCGACTTCCTGCTCGACCTCGTCGAGCCCGTGGTGCTGCACGAGGGCGACGGACTGAAGCTGGAAGAGGGTGGGTTCGTCGAGGTGAAGGCAGCCGACGAGGATCTCGTCGAAGTCCGCGGGCGCGACGCTGCGTCGTTCGCACGGCTGGCCTGGCATCTCGGCAACCGCCATCTGCCGACCCAGATCGACAGCGATCGCATCCTGATCCGCGACGACCATGTCATCGTCGACATGCTGAAGGGGCTGGGCGCCGACGTGCGCAAGGTGCGCGTGCCGTTCGACCCGGAGGGCGGCGCCTACGGCCAGCACAATCACGATACCGGTCATCGCCATGGCGAGCTGCATGCGGAGCGTCATGGCTAGGATCGAGGGGGCCGACCCGCTCTATCGCCTGCTTGCCTGGCTGTCGCCGGCCTATCCGATCGGTGCTTTCAGTTACAGCCATGGCGTGGAAACCGCTGTCGAGGAAGGGCTGATCAAGGATCGCGCCTCGCTGGTCGCCTGGCTCGACAGCGTGCTGAGGCGCGGGACCGGCGCGGTCGACGGCGCCCTGTTCGCGGCGAGCTGGTGCGCGGCGACCGAAGGAGACTGGCCGGCTTTCGACGCCGTTGCCGAGCGCGCGACCGCCTGGCGCGGTACTTCCGAGATGGCGCTGGAATCGCGGCAGCAGGGCGGCTCGTTCCTGTCCATCACCCGCACGGCCTGGCCGGATGCGGCACTCGACGAGGTCCACCAGCGACTGGAGGGCGAACTGGCCTTGCCGGTCGCCGTGGCGCTGGCTGCTTCGGTCCATGGCATCGCGCTCGAACAGGCGCTGGCGGGCTATCTCCATGCCTTCACCGCGAATCTCGTTTCGGCAGCTCTGCGGGCCGTGCCGCTCGGCCAGACCGACGGACAGATTGCGCTGGCGGCCCTCGAAGCGGCGGTGCATGACGCTACCCGGGCAGCCATCGAGGTCGAGTCGCTGGACGAGGTCGGGACGGCGACGCCACTCCTCGACTGGTGTTCGCTTCGCCACGAAACCCAGTACACGCGGCTTTTCCGTTCATGACAGCCTTGATGGCTCTACTCCTGACGATCGGCGTCGGCGTCGTTGCCGTCATCCATGCACTATGGGGGTTCGGCAGCCATTGGCCGGAAGCCAGCGAGGAGGCTCTGGCCCGCAGCGTCGTCGGTGACGGACGGCGCCGCATGCCACCCGCCTGGCAGTGCTTTCTGGTCGCGCTGGCACTCGCTGCGATGGCGCTGTGGCCCTGGTATGTGCTGGGCCGGATCCATGAGCCCGTGGTGCTGGCCGGCACCTACGCGATCGCCGGCATCTTCATGGCGCGTGGTATCGCAGGCTTCAGTGCGCGCTGGAAATCGCACTTCACGATCGAGCCGTTTGCCACGCGCAACCGGAAATACTATTCGCCCTACTGCCTCCTGCTGGGCGTGGGATACATTGCCCTGGTGGCCGGAGAACTGGACAGATGAACGCTCGTGGTCCGCTGAGAGTTGGAGTAGGTGGTCCCGTGGGATCGGGCAAGACCGCCCTGGTCGAGCGCCTGTGCAAGCGCATGCGCGAGACCTACGACATTGCCGTCGTCACCAACGACATCTACACCAAGGAAGACGCGGAGTTCCTGACGCGGGCCGGCGCGCTGGCGCCCGAGCGCATCGTGGGCGTCGAGACCGGTGGCTGCCCGCACACGGCGATTCGCGAGGACGCCTCGATCAACCTGGCCGCGGTGTCCGACATCGTGCGCAAGTGGCCGGACCTCGAGGTCATCTTCGTCGAGTCCGGCGGCGACAATCTGGCGGCAACCTTCTCTCCCGAACTGGCCGATCTCACGATCTACGTGATCGATGTCTCGGCAGGCGAGAAGATCCCGCGCAAGGGCGGGCCCGGTATCACCCGATCGGACCTGCTGGTCATCAACAAGATCGACCTGGCGCCGCTGGTCGGCGCCGACCTGGGTGTCATGGACCGCGATGCCCGCAGGATGCGCGGGCAGCGGCCCTTCATTTTCTCCAATCTCAAGGAGAACAAGGGCCTGGAAGACATCGCGGCCTTCATCGTCCGGCAAGGCGGCCTGCCGGCGCGGCTGGGGTGAGTCCCCGGATAAAAGGAGCATCCAATGAACACTAGTTCCATTCGCTTGGCGGCCCTGCTCGCCATGGTGGCGACCCCGGTGCTGGCTCACTCGGGCCACGAGACGTCCGGATTTGCCCATCCCTTCACCGGACTGGATCATTTGCTGGCGATGGTCGGCGTCGGTCTCTGGGCCTCGATGCTCGCGGTGAAACGGCCGGCCGCCGCATACCTCGTACCGGCTTCCTTCATCGCAATGATGCTTGTCGGGGCAGCTGCCGGATTCGCGGGCATAAAACTGCCTCTTGCGGAGGCGGCTATCGTCGGGTCCGTCCTGGTCCTCGGCGCCCTGATCGTGGCCGCGGTGCGTCTTCCGTCCGTGGCGGCCATGGCCATCGTCGGACTTTTTGCAGTGTTCCATGGCTATGCCCACGCTATCGAAGCGCCGACCAGCGGGGCGGGCCTCTATATCTTGGGCTTCGTGGCGGCGACGGCTCTCCTGCACGCGGCTGGCTTGGGACTCGGCTGGGTTGCACGGCGCTCGCTCGGCGACGTCGCGATCCGCGCCCTGGGCGGCGCGGTCATGGCCGGTGGCGCGCTGGTGCTGGTCGCCAACTAATCCTTTTCCCAAGCGCATCCGTCTGTTTGGCACGGTTTTCGCTTCCCTTGATTTTCGGCGGGGAGAACCGTCGAAGTTCAAGGAGAGCGGGATGAAATTGGGAACACTCATGCGGACGGGTCTCGTCGCCGCCGGCCTCGTGGCCAGCGCGGCGACCAGCGCGTTCGCGCAGGCGGGGGACACGATCAAAGTCGGCATCCTCCATTCGCTGTCGGGCACGATGGCGATCAGCGAGACGACCCTGAAGGACGTCGTGCTGATGATGGTCGAGGAGCAGAACAAGAAGGGCGGCCTCCTGGGCAAGAAGCTCGAGCCGGTCGTGGTCGATCCGGCGTCGAACTGGCCGCTGTTCGCCGAGAAGGCGCGCGAACTGCTGCAGAAAGAGAAGGTCGCCGTGGTGTTCGGCTGCTGGACCTCGGTCAGCCGCAAATCGGTGCTGCCGGTGTTCGAGGAGCTGAACGGCATCCTCTTCTACCCGGTCCAGTACGAGGGCCAGGAGAGCCAGCGTAACGTCTTCTACACCGGCGCCGCTCCGAACCAGCAGGCGATCCCGGCTGTCGACTATCTGATGAGCAAGGACGGCGGCGAAGTGAAGCGCTGGGTCCTGGCCGGCACCGACTACGTCTATCCGCGCACGACCAACAAGATCCTCGAAGCGTACCTGATCCAGAAGGGCGTTCCGAAGGAAGACATCCTGATCAACTACACGCCGTTCGGTCATTCGGACTGGCAGTCGATCGTGGCCGACATCAAGAAGTTCGGCTCGGCCGGCAAGAAGACCGCCGTCGTGTCGACGATCAACGGCGACGCCAACGTTCCGTTCTACAAGGAGCTCGGCAACCAGGGCATCAAGGCCAAGGACATCCCCGTCGTGGCCTTCTCCGTCGGCGAAGAAGAGCTCGCCGGCATCGACACCAAGCCGCTGGTCGGCCATCTGGCGGCCTGGAACTACTTCCAGTCGGTCAAGGATCCGACCAACGCCGAGTTCATCAAGACCTGGCAGGCCTTCACCAAGAACCCGAAGCGCGTGACCAACGATCCGATGGAAGCGTCGGTGATCGGCTTCAGGATGTGGGTCGAGGCGGTCAAGAAGGCCGGCACGACGGATCCGGACAAGGTGATCGACGCGCTGATCGGCATCAAGGTCCCCAACCTGTCGGGCGGGATCTCCGAGATGCTGCCGAACCATCACATCACCAAGCCGGTGCTGATTGGCGAAATCGAAGCCAACGGTCAGTTCGACGTGGTGTGGAAGACCCCCGGCCTCGTCCCGGGCGCCGCGTGGTCGCCGATCCTCGACGACTCCAAGAACCTCAAGGCTGACTGGACGAAGCCCGTGAACTGCGGAAACTTCGACACCGTCGCCAACAAGTGCATCGGCAAGGCGGCCAAGTAAGGTCGACTCGCAGGACAAAACAGGACGGGGCGACTTTCGAGTCGCCCCGTTTCCATCTCCCGGGTTAAGTCTCAGCACATGCATTTTCTTCGGCCGTTCCCGGTCCTCCTTTCCGTGGTGGCGTCGCTGGCCCTCGCCGGTGCCGCCCTTGCCGCGGACCTTGCCACCCTCGTGGGAAATCTCACCTCCGGTGGTCTGAGCGAGCGCGAGGCGGCGATCACCGCACTGGCGGCGTCGGGGGAGGAGCGCGCCGCGCCGATCCTCGAAGCCCTTGCGGCGGGCCAGCTCTACGTCCGAACGTCCGACAAGCTCGCCGTGATCGGCAAGGCCGACGGCAACAAGCTGGTGCTGGTCGCTGCGGTTTCCGGCAGTCCCGCCGGCAGCGCCGTCGAAGCAGACCTCGAACGGGTGCGGGTCAACAACCGTCTGCGCGGTACGATCGAGGCCGCGGTCGGCTCGCTCACCCTGATGAGCCCCAATGCCAGGACCCGGCTCAGCGCCGCCGATGCGCTCTTCAAGCGCCGCGATGCGACGGCACTTGCGGCCCTAGACCAGGCGCTTGCCGCCGAGAAGGATCCGCGCATCAAGCGCGCGATGAGCGAGGCGCGCGCCGCCATCATCCTCGCGACCGCCGATTCACCGCCGGCGCAGAAGCTCGCCGCCGTCACCGTGCTGCGGGACCGCGCCGACCGCGACTCGCTGGGCGTCCTCAACGCCGCCGCCTCCGCCGCTCCCGAGGGCGAGGTCAAGACGGCCGCCGCCGCCGCCGCGAGTTCCATCGAGCAGACGCTGGCTGCCTGGCAGATGGCGCAGAACGTCTGGTACGGCATTTCGCTCGGCTCGGTGCTGCTGCTGGCCGCCATCGGGCTCGCCATCACCTTCGGCACCATGGGCGTGATCAACATGGCGCATGGCGAGATGGTCATGCTGGGTGCCTACACCACGTTCGTCGTGCAGGAGGTCATCCGCACCTCGGCGCCGCACCTGTTCGACGTCTCGCTGGCGATCGCGCTGCCGCTTGCCTTCGTCGTGTCGGGCGCCATCGGCATCCTGATCGAACGCACCATCATCCGCTTCCTCTACGGCCGCCCGCTTGACACGCTGCTTGCGACCTGGGGACTGTCGCTCGTGCTGCAGCAGGCGGTGCGCTCGATCTTCGGTTCGTCCAACCGCGAAGTGGGCGCGCCGTCGTGGATGTCGGGCGCCTTCCAGCTCGGCCAGCTCAACATCACCTACGGGCGCCTCTGGATCGTCGTGTTCTCGCTGGTCGTCTTCGTTGCGCTGATCCTGATCCTGCGCAAGACGCCTCTCGGTCTCTACATGCGCGCGGTCACGCAGAACCGCCCGATGGCCTCGGCCGTCGGCATCCGGACGCCGCGCGTCGATGCGTTGACCTTCGGCCTAGGCTCGGGCATCGCGGGCCTGGCCGGCGTGGCGCTGAGCCAAATCGACAATGTTAGCCCCAACCTCGGCCAAGGCTACATCATCGACTCCTTCATGGTCGTGGTGTTCGGCGGCGTCGGAAACCTGTTCGGCACGCTCATCGGTGCCCTGACGCTCGGCGTCGTGAACAAGTTCCTCGAACCCTATGCCGGCGCCGTTCTCGGCAAGATCCTGGTGCTGGTCTTCATCATCATGTTCATCCAGCGACGCCCCCGCGGCCTGTTCGCACTGAAGGGCCGATCGGTCGAATGAGGGCGGTCGAATGATCACGCGTTTCCTCTGGCAGGGCATGGACCGCAACCTGCGCCTGTTCGTCCTGCTCATCCTGGCCGTCGGCATCTCGCTGCCGCTGGCCAACCTGATCCTCGCTGCCAGCAACCCGGCGCATGTGCCGTCCTGGGTGCTGCAACTGGTCGGCAAGTATCTCTGCTACGCGCTGCTTGCGCTGGCAGTCGACCTCGTCTGGGGCTTCTGCGGCATCCTCTCGCTGGGCCACGGCGCCTTCTTCGCGCTGGGCGGCTACTGCATGGGCATGTATCTGATGCGCCAGATCGGCAGCCGCGGCGTCTACGGCAATCCGATCCTGCCCGACTTCATGGTGTTCCTGAACTACAAGGAACTTCCCTGGTTCTGGCACGGCTTCAACCACTTCTGGTTCGCCGCCATCATGGTGGTGCTGGTACCCAGCGTGCTGGCCTTCGCGCTGGGCTGGTTCGCGTTCCGCAGCCGCGTCACCGGCGTCTATCTCTCGATCATCACCCAGGCGATGACCTTCGCCCTCATGCTGGCCTTCTTCCGCAACGACATGGGGCTGGGCGGCAACAACGGCCTGACCGACTTCAAGGACATACTGGGCTATTCGGTGCAGGCAGACAGCACACGCGCCGCGCTCTTCTTCGCGTCGGCCGTCGCACTGGCGCTGGGCCTCGTCATTTCTGCGGCGGTGGTCAGCTCGCGCTTCGGCAAGGCGCTCACCGCCGTGCGCGACGCCGAAAGCCGCATGCGCTTCCTCGGCTATCGTGTGGAGGGCTTCAAGCTCTTCGTCTTCGTGCTGTCGGCGGCGATGGCCGGCGTCGCGGGCGCCCTCTACGTCCCCCAGATCGGCATCATCAATCCTGGCGAGTTCGCGCCCGGCAACTCGATCGAGGCCGTGCTGTGGGTAGCGGTCGGCGGCCGTGGCACGCTGATCGGCCCGATCATCGGCGCCGTGCTCGTGAACTTCGGCAAGACCTGGCTGACCGGTGCGCTTCCCGAGGTCTGGCTGTTCGCGCTGGGCGCCCTGTTCATCGTGGTCACGCTGCTGCTGCCCAAGGGCATCGTCGGCCTGTGGGGGCAGATGAAGAGCCGGTCGCAGGCCCGCAAGGCGAGGGCGCCGGCATGAACGCCCCGACGATGCGCAGCACGTCGGCGCTGCTCTATCTCAGCGGCGTCACCGTCTCGTTCGACGGGTTCAGGGCGCTGAACAATCTGTCGCTGCTGATCGAACCGGGCGAGATGCGGGCCATCATCGGCCCCAACGGCGCCGGCAAGACCACCATGATGGACGTGATCACCGGCAAGACGCGGCCCGATTCGGGCGAGGTCGTGTTCGATGGCCAGGCCGACCTGACCAAGCTCGACGAGGCCAGCATCGCCACACTGGGCATCGGCCGCAAGTTCCAGAAGCCCACCGTGTTCGAGAACCACACGGTGCGTGACAATCTTCTGCTGGCTCTGGCCGGCATGCGGAGCTGGCACCGGCTGCTCACGGCTGCACCGAGCAAGGCCGAGAACGACCGGCTGGAGGAGATTCTCTCGATCATCCGCATGGCCCCGCAGCAGCACATGCTGGGCGCCCGGTTGAGCCATGGGCAGAAGCAGTGGCTCGAGATCGGTATGCTGCTGGCCCAGAATCCCAAACTGATGCTGGTCGACGAGCCGGTCGCGGGTATGACCGACGTCGAGACCGAGACCACCGCGCAGGTGCTGCGCGAGGTCAACAAATCGCATTCGGTGGTCGTGGTCGAGCACGACATGAGTTTCGTGCGGGCGCTCGGCGTGAAGGTGACGGTGCTGCACGAGGGCTCGACTCTGGCAGAGGGATCGCTCGACCAGGTCAGCGCCGACCCGCGCGTCGTCGAAGTCTATCTGGGGCGCTGATCGTGCTGACTGTCCAGAACGTCAATCTCTACTACGGCGCGGCCCAGGCGCTGCGGAGCGTCTCGCTGTCGGCCACGATCGGCCGCGTGACCTGCCTGCTCGGTCGCAACGGCGTCGGCAAGACCAGCCTGCTGCGCGCCATTTCCGGCATGCAGTCCATCGGCTCGGGCAGCATTCAGGTCGACGGACAGGAAGTCTCGAAACTGCCGCCCTACGAACGCGCGCGCCGCGGCGTCGCGCTCGTGCCACAGGGCCGCGAGATCTTTCCGTTGCTGACGGTAAAGGAGAATCTCGAAACCGGCTTCGCGCCGGTGCGCCGCGAGTACAAGAAGATACCGGACGAGGTGTTCGAGCTGTTTCCCGTACTGCAGTCGATGCTGAAGCGTCGCGGCGGCGACCTGTCGGGCGGTCAGCAGCAGCAGCTCGCGATCGGCCGTGCGTTGACGATGCGGCCCAAGCTGCTGCTCCTCGACGAACCGACGGAAGGCATCCAGCCGTCGGTCATCAAGGATATCGGCCGCGCCATTACCTACCTGCGCCAGCGTGGCGACATGGCGATCGTGCTGGTCGAGCAGTATCTCGACTTCGCCCATGAACTCGCCGACGACTTCGCGGTCATGGACCGCGGCGAGGTCGTGCTGTCGGGGACGCGCGAGACCTTCGACGTCGAGGCCGTGCGCAAGCACATGACGGTGTGATCAACCTCTTCCCCTTTGCGGGCTCCGCAAAGGGGAAGTGCCCTCGTCTTACGAGGGCGATGGGGTCATGACCCCTC
>LSKJ01000020.1 GCA_001557035.1 Rhodospirillaceae bacterium CCH5-H10
GCCGCGTGGCGTCGGTCTTGTCGAGCATGATAGCCCGCGTCGACCAGCGATAGGCGAAGGCCAGACGATTGAGTTCGTCGAGCAGTCCCGGCGTGGTCGTTCCGGGGAAGCCGACGATCGTAAGCACCCGCAGATGGCAGTCACCGAGCTTCGGCTCCAGACCGCCCGTCAGGGGCTGATCGGCCAGGAGCCCGTCCAGATACATGGGCACCTCCGGCACGCGCACGCGCTGACGCCGGGTGGAGATGCAGGAATGCAGATAGGTCAGGGTCTCGGCATCGTCGAGCCAGCGGCACTCGGGCATGAAGCCATCGAGGAGCTGCAGCACCCGGTCGGCGCGATCGGTGAAGCCGGCCAGCATCTGGCGAGCATCCGCTCCCGCGGCGCGGCTGCGGCCTTCATAGAGAAAGCGCTCGGCGCCGGCCGATTCCCAGGCCGGCGGTAGATAGAGAAAGGTCAGGTAATAGGCCGACTCGTAGTGGGCGCCCTCTTCCTCGAAGGCCGCCTTGCGCTCGGCGTCGACCAACGCCGAGGCCGCCTCCGGAAACCTTCCCGCCGGATAGGTGCTGGCAGGCAACCGCTGCGCTTCGACGAAGAGAGCCCAGCCCGATCCAAGACGACGCAGGACGTTGTTCAATCGCCCCGCCACACCGACGAGTTCAGCCGGCACCGCCGAGTCGAGATCCGGGCCGCGGAAACGCGCCGACCGCTGGAACGAGCCGTCCTTGTTGAGGACGATGCCGGGAGCGACGAGTGCCGCCCAGGGCAGAAAGTCGGCAAGACGGGTAGCCGAGTTCCTATATTCGGCGAGATTCATCATGACAGCCTCCTCACACGCCGAGTCGGCCGGGAATGCGCAGATGACGGCGCACTACCTCGACGAAGAGCGGATCGCGCTTGGCGGCCCAGACGGCCAAGCCATGACCTAGCAGCCAGATCAGCAGGCCGACGACCCACAGGCGCAGTCCCAGGCTGATGGCCGCCGCCAACGTGCCGTTCAGGATCGCGATCGAGCGCGGCGCGCCGCCCAGCAGGATCGGCTCGGTCAGGGCGCGGTGGAGCGGCACCACGAAGCCGGCAACGGGCTCGGTCATCAGACGAGGACCCCGCCGCCGAACGAGAAGAACGAGAGAAAGAAGCTCGAGGCGGCAAAGGCGATCGAGATGCCAAACACGATCTGGATCAGGCGTCGGAAGCCACCGGAGCTGT
>LSKJ01000198.1 GCA_001557035.1 Rhodospirillaceae bacterium CCH5-H10
GGCCAAGGAAGACCTGATCGAATTTACCGGTGTGGTGTCGGAGTTGCTGCCCAACGCGATGTTCCGGGTGAAACTCGACAACGACCACATCATTCTCGCCCATACGTCGGGCAAGATGCGCAAGAACCGCATCCGCGTACTGGCAGGCGACCGCGTGACCGTTGAGATGACGCCGTACGACCTGACCAAGGGCCGAATCACCTTCCGCTTCAAGTAGGCGTTGAGCGCCCCGCCGATCCCGCCGCTCGTACTGGCCTCCGCGTCGCCGCGACGGCTCGACCTGCTGCGGCAGGTCGGATACGAGCCCGCGACGATCGACCCCGCCGACATCGACGAGACACCGCAGGCGCGGGAGCTCCCGCGCGCCTACGCGCTGCGCATGGCGCGCGCAAAGCTCGACGTCGTGGCCCGGCGCCATCCCGGCGCCCTCGTGCTGGCGGCCGACAGCGTCGTGGTGTGCAGTCGCCGTATCCTGCCCAAGACGGAAGACGAGGCGGAGGCGCGCGATTGCCTGATGCGGCTGTCGGGCCGCCGCCATCGCGTGCTGGGCGGCGTCGCCGTCGCCGGGCCCGGCGGACGGGTGCAGACGCGGCTCGTCGAGACCGTCGTGCGCTTCAAGCGCCTGGAGAAGCCCGAGATCGACGCCTATCTCGCCAGCGGCGAATGGCAGGGCAAGGCCGGCGGCTATGCCATCCAGGGCCGCGCCGCGTCCTTCGTGGCGTTCCTGTCCGGCTCCTACAGCAACGTCGTCGGGCTGCCCCTGTTCGAGACCGTGGGGCTGCTGAGATCCGCTGCGCGATGAGCCGCATCGACCGGCTCGTCTGCCATGTCCTGCCCAAGGCTTTCCTGATGGCCCTGGTGTCGGACGGGCGCCTGGCCGAACTGCAGGTCGTGCGCCGCGACAGACCCTCGCGTGTCGACAGCATCTTCCTCGGCCGGCTGGAACGGGTGATGACCGACCTCGACGCGGCCTTCGTCGACATCGGCATCGGCCGCGCGGGCTTCCTGCGCGCCGAGGACCGCTCGGGCAGCGACGGCTGGCCGCCGCCCGGCGCGCCGCTGCTGGTGCAGGTGCGCAACGACGGCGAGGGCGACAAGGGCCCGCGTCTGTCGATGAACGTCGCCGTCAGCGGACGCTATCTCGTCTATCACCCCAACGGTTCGGGCGTGACCTTCTCGCGGCGCATCGAGGGCGAGTCCGAGCGCGACCGGCTCCGGGCGCATGTCGAAGGCCTGCTCGAGGGCGGCGTCGTCCTGCGCACGGCCGCGGCGGGCGCGACGGCCGAGGTGCTGAGGGCCGATGCCACCAGCGTGCTCGAGCGGTGGGAGAAGATCAGGCGTCTCGCCCTCGGCATCCAGCCGCCGGCCGACCTGTCCTCGCGCGTGCCCGGCGAGCGCGATCCGATCGCGCGCATGCTGCGCGACCACGGTGCCACCCTGGAAGAGGTGATCATCGACGATCGCACCATGGCCCGCACGCTGCAGGACCAGATGGACCGGCAGGGCGAGAAGATCCGGGTGCGCTGGCACAACGGCTCGATGCCGGCCTTCGACATCGACGATGTCGCGGGCCAGATCGACACCGCGCTGGCGCAGCGCATCGCGCTGGAGAGCGGCGTCGAGGTGCTGTTCGAGCCGGGCGAGACCCTGTGCGCCGTCGACGTCGACAGCGCGGGCGCCGGCGGCCGCCAGGGCCGTGCCCCGCGCCGCCCGGTCGAGGTCAATCTCGAAGCGGCGCCGGCGATCGCCCAGCAGCTGCGCCTGCGCAACCTCGCGGGCGCGGTGGTGATCGATTTCGTGACCATGCGCAGCGCCTACGACCGCGACAGGGTCCAGGCGGCGCTGGCGGAGGCGCTGGCGGCCGACCCGGTTCCCACCCAGATCTACGGCTTCACCCGCCTGGGCCTCTTCGAGCTGACCCGCGCGCGGCGCGGACCGACCCTGGCGGCCCAGCTGGAGGCGCTGGAGAAGAGCGATGACTGACCGGAACGTGCCGCTGCGCGCCGTGCGCATCGAGCCGAAATGTCCGACCTGCGGAAAGCCGGCGGACCCGAAATACAAGCCGTTCTGCCGCAAGCGCTGCGCCGACATCGACCTCGGCCGCTGGCTGAAGGAAAGCTATCGCGTGCCGACCGACGAGGTTCCGGGCGAGGACGATCCGGAAAACAGAGGGGACGGACCGTCTGGACAGCGAGGCTGACGCGTCCTATAAGCGCCGCCTCCAACGGACGGCATGCCCAGGTAGCTCAGTTGGTAGAGCATGCGACTGAAAATCGCAGTGTCGGTGGTTCGACTCCGCCCCTGGGCACCATTCCTCTTCAATGACTTTGCGGTCGCTGACCGTTCGGGCGCCAACGAGTTTGCGGGCCTGATCGCGAGAGTCCCTTCAGCGGCCATCACAAATAGTCATTCTTTCCGAGCTCTGGACCAATTGCAGTATCGGTGAGTGAGCCGAGCATTTTCAGGGATGGTTTTTCCGCCGGTCCAATACTGCTCAATATGATCCACCGCCGAATCATCAACTTCTTCGATTCGGTGGTTGCAAATGGAGCATGTCGGATTCTCCTTGTAGAGCGCCTCCTTCAGCGTCCTAGAGAAGCAGCGCGGTTCCTTTGCCCCGATGCCGACGACGCTTTGGAGGGCTGAACGCCAAAGATCAAATCGCTTCGTCACAGCTTGGAGGGAGCTGGTTGAAAGTTCGATTGAAGAGATGAACTCATCGTTGTTAGTCATGAGGGAGATTAGTGCCTCCCGGACAGAATCCAAATTCTGAAAGATGATGTTCTTCTCTTCCCGGGCGAAGG
Source organism: Rhodospirillaceae bacterium CCH5-H10 (assembly GCA_001557035.1). Lineage (GTDB taxonomy): Bacteria > Pseudomonadota > Alphaproteobacteria > Reyranellales > Reyranellaceae > Reyranella. Next base: position 2,805 of record LSKJ01000198.1, read on the forward strand.
TGTACATCACGATGTCAAAAAGAGAAGCGTTGAACTTCTTGGGCTCCCAGTAACCGGACTTTCTTTTGTCATTGCCGCGATAGAATCGCTTGAATGCATTCTTTCCGAATACAGACCGAGTTATTTGGCAAGCATTCTTAAACGCGGCCCTAAGAACCTTGGCGTCTTCCGCAGTTAAAAATCGCCGTGCCTCAGCTTCCTTGTTAAGGAAATTCTTTATCGGCGGCTTATAGTTCAGGTAGGTGGCGTGATAGAACGCACAAAACCTGAGAACGAGCTCCACATCCTTCTTGCGCCTGTCAGGCTTTGCCAAGTCAAGCAGGTACCGAAAATCGGCGTCGTTCGAGAGCTCTTCGATAAGCCCGTTATAGGGTCCTCGATAAATGCAGTTCCTTAGCTCCTGATCATTCAATGGTACTGAGCCAGTGTTGAGTCTCTCAAATATTTCAAACTTCAAGTTCTCGTCCGAGTCTCGCTTGAAGGTGACGGTACGTAGTTTGAAGTAGCGGATATCATCCTGAAGCTTTTCTGGGAGATCGGCATATTTCTTCCCATTCAATTCTGAGAAGACCTTTAGCCCGACAAGTTTGAAGTCGCGCCCGTCGGGAAAATGTCCGTCCAAGAAAGAGAAGAAGGACGTCAGGCGCTGCTGCCCGTCGATTACGTATTCTTTGTTATCTGGCTCCTCAGATATGTAGACAATTGGGATTGGAATGCTAAGCAGCGCCGATTCGACGAGCCGGCTTGCTCTCGTCGCGTCCCAAACGAATTCACGTTGAAATTCGGGTTGAACGACAAGCTTTCCGCGTTGGAACTTGTTGTGCAGAGAGTCGATTTCTGGGTCTGATGACTCTGTATAGACAGATCGCTTGCCAGCTGGAACATCGACTGCTTCGGCGTCTCCGTCGGACTGCGTTTCGAATTCCAGTTCATCAGTGGCAGCCATATGCAGTCCTTCTTGCAAGCGTTCTTCTACGTTTCGTCCATGATACGCAAGTTGTGTACGCATACCAGTGGCGAGAAGTTGTGCGACCGCTGAATTACTCGATGACGTTTTGTCTGCCGGACGCGCTGCGACTAGCGCGCGGTTCCAGTGCTACCATCGGATGTAGAAGGCAGCGATACCCTGCGGGTCAATAGCTACTGAAAGATTCTTTATTCCAAGGGCCTGTAGCCTTGAAACACGCGTGCTAACCACGTTTCGAATTCGTAGCCGTGTGCGTGGATCCGATGAGTTTCGCAGAGTATTCCGGCGCTAAGTTATTTATTTCATAGGCTAAGGGGCTTTGAAAATCGCGGTATTAGGTTGTTCGGGTCAGCCCCTTGGCACCATTAGTTTTCGAGGTCGGTAAAATCGATCCCCTCGCTACGTTGGAGCAGGGGGCATTATGTGGTCCTTTGGGACGTCCCAGACTTCAATAGATGGAGAGCGTGATCGCGCTTCAATGCAAATCTACGGCCAAGCCGATGCACGGCGAGCTTGCTCTCACTCTTCTCGACTGACGACACCTCCCAGATGCGAACCATGCATCCCATGCGACGGCGCCGCCTCGAAGCGTTGGATTGGGGGTGGTTCCGTTCTGTCCGGAAGCCCCTAGGCCGCCCGAGTGCGGCGGACCAGCAACAGCGCGATGAGGACGGTGGGAACGAGAATGGCGGCGGCCGTAAGCTCCATCGCCGTGTTGCTGAGCGGCATGATGCCGCCGCCGGGCGTTGCGAGCACCAGACCGCCTATCACGAGCGCCACACGCAGCGGCCATTCGAGCACACCGGTGCGCCGCAGATCTCCGATGCCGACCTGATAGCCCTGAATGCCGCCGCAGATGAAGGAGATGCCGACGAGGGCGGTGACGGCGAGGTAGATCGCCTCGAAGTAGGGGATGCCGCCGCCCGCCGCCGGCTGAAGCACGAGGGCCGGATTGGCGACGAAGAAGAACGGAATGAAATAGATGATGCTTCCCACCCACATCGATTCCCATCCCGTTTTCATCGCCGGCGCCCCGGCGATGCCGGCCGCCGCGAACGAGGCGATGGCGACCGGTGGCGTGATTGACGACAGCATGCCCCAATAGAAGATGAACATGTGGACGGCCATCTTGTTGAGGCCGAGCTTCTCGAGGGCCGGTCCGATCAGGATGGCGAGGAAGATGTAGCAGGCGGTCGTGGTCAGCCCGAGGCCGAGGATCAGGCTGGTGAAGGCGCACATGACCAGGAGCAGAAGGACGTTGCTGCCGGCAAGGTTGAGCAGATCGTTTGCCAGCGAGGCGATGACGCCGGTCAGCGAGAAGGCGCCGATCAGCAGGCCGCAGCCTGCCAGGATTCCGACGAGTTCGACGAAGGTCCGGCCGTTCGCCTCGAGGAAGGCGATGTACTTGCGCAGGCCCCAGCGCTTGTCTCCCCAGATCTCGTTCAGCACCAGCAACAGCACCATCCCGCCCAGCGCCGGCAGCAGCATCGCATTCATCCAGGCATCGAAGGTGCCGGGGCCGGAAGCCGCCAGCGCCTTGGGATAGCTTTCGCTCCGGACGGTCATCACCGCAAAGGCAAGCACGGCGATCGCGATGTTGATCGTGTTGGCGATCTTCCATCGGCCGGGCTGCGACCACTGGTTCAGGACCAGCAGCAGCGCCGTCGCATAAAAGGGCGCATGGCTCTCGCGCTTGAAGTACAGCAGCATGACGATCAGCAGGGCGATGACGAAGGCGTAGTACCAGCCTTCCTTGAAGGCCTGCCAGGCGCTGGGAAGTTCGTGCCGCTCCAGACCTTTCAGGCCTCGGCGCGCGGCGTAGGAATCGACCTGCATGAACAGGCCGGCATAGAAGAGGAAGGCCGGGATGATGGCGGCGAGGGCGACCTCGGAATAGGTCGTGCCGAGGAACTGGGCCATCACGAAGGCCGTGGCGCCCATCACCGGCGGCGCCAGCACCGCGCCCGTCGAGGCGCAGGCCTCGATGGCCCCGGAGTAGGACGGGCTGAAGCCGGTCCGCTTCATGGTGGGAATCGTCATGGTGCCCGCGGTGAGGACATTGCTGACGATGCTGCCGGACATCATGCCGAGCAGGCCCGAGGCGAAGATGCAGACCTTGGCGGCGCCGCCGCGGAACGTGCCGCACAGCGCGAACGAGAGGTTGATGAAGAACTTGCCGACGCCGGTCATCATGAGGGCCGTGCCGAACACCAGGAACCCGATGACGACATCGGCGAAGGCCTGGATCGGTATGCCGAGCAGGCTTTCCGTGGAGAGCATGTGGTAGGCGGTGGTCTGATCGAGCGTCGACTGGTTGCCCTTGAGCGGCCCGAGCCACGAGGCGCCGGCGAAAAGCGGATAGACCGTGAACGGAAAGATGCTGAGGAGCAGGCTCCAGCCGCCCGTCCGCCGCAGCGCCTCCATGAGCACGATCCACATCAGGTAGCCCGCCCAGATCACGGGTTCGGGCGGATCGCCGAACTCCCATCCGAGTTCGGCGGCCTTGCGGATGTTCATCATCAGGTAGAACGAGGCGCCGGCGGTGACCGCGAACAACACGACATCGTACCAGGCGACCCGGTCGACGGAGGCTCTGGCGCTGCCCGGAAAGATCACGAAGGTGAAGGGCAGCATGCAGAGAATCAGGAGGTAGAAATACTCCGTGTTGAGGGGCGTGAATCCGACGAAGAAGCGCAGGGTGAACTGCTGGTTTATGCAGAGGAAGATGGTGACCGCCGTCAATGCAACGAGCAGCCACCGCCACACGCCGGAGAGCGTGCGGGTGCGCAGGGTCTCGGCTTCGGCCGGACCGGTCTTGTGCGGGTCGTCCAGGACGACCCGCACGGCCTGATCGGTCATGACGGACGTCCCCTCTATTCGAAGACGACGTCCATCCCGGCTTTCTGGAGAGCGGCGCCACGGGCCTTCAGCCAGCCCTCCGCGAAGGCCTTGTCATCCGACGGTGCGCCGGTCGCGTAGGCCTTCCAGGCATCGATCATGACCTGCTGGCGCTTCACCAGGTTGTCGTTGTGCTTCTGCGCCGCGTCCGTCCACACGCCCTTCTCCTTGAAGGCGCGGATGGTGCCGTCGTGATAGGGCACGACCCAGGTCAGGTTCTGCAACGACAGCGCCATGCCCTCGGCCCCCGGCGCGCCGCCCTTGTAGGCGTCGAACGTGTCGATCATCGCCTTGGTGATCGCGTAGATCGTGTCGGCGGAACGGTCGGCGTAGGTCATGAAGATCGGATAGGCATAGCCCGCCATCTCGACCGGCGTTTGCGGCGAGAGGCCGCCGGCGCCGCAGGTCGCCTTCACGGGCACGAAATAGGGTGCCTTCTTGTGGACGCGGGCCCAGCCTTCCTTGTCGGTGGCCGGCATCGGCGGAAACATGATGCCGCGTGGGGAGTTGTCCGCCTCCTTCGACTGGCCCGAGATCGTCGAGGTCAGGACGGCGTCGACCTCGTTGTTGATGAGGCCCTTCCACATGGCGTTGTTCGAGGAGAACTGCACCGGCGTCATGTCCTTCTCGGTCAGGCCGCCGAAGCCGATCAGGGCGATGACACCCTGGCTCAGGGCAGGCGAGCCGACCACGATGCCGAGGCGCTTGCCCTTGAGATCCTTGACCTCCTTGACGCCGGTATCCTTGGCCACCGCGAGGCCGAGCCCGTTGCACGCCGTTGCCGCCATGATCAGGCGGGTGGCCTGCGGTCCCCAGCTTTTGGTGCCGAACTCGAAAACGCCTTCCTGCGCAAAGTAGGTGCCGATCCCCATCTGCGAGATGACGGCACGGTTCGCCTTCACCGGCGACAGGCGTCCGGTGTCGTTGCCCGATGGCAGGACGCGGACGTCGGTGCCGAGTACGTTCTTGAACTGCTGGCCGATCGCGACCGCGATGTTGAAGCCGGAAGAGCCGGTATCGTAGGCGGTCCAGGACATCTCTTTCGGAAAGGCCTGGCCGAAAGCCGGGAAAGCGACGAGCAACGCCAATGCGGCGCCCGTTGCGACGGTGCGTCGATACATGAAGTCCTCCCTGGATACGGCGTCCTGTTTTTATGACGTCCGATTGCTGGGTATGTTGCCGGGTCGGCAGTCGCTATTCAACCGGCATTCCCGGGATGACCCCTTTAACGGAGCAATACCCGTCGCTTCTGCAAAGGTCGGGAAGAAGCCGCAGGTGACCGACGGCGCTTTGCCGCCACTGATTCAATACTGGCATTTCATCTGCAAATTAGGGGTCGATTTATCCCGCCTCGTTCCCTGCGCAACGTGGTGTACCGTGTCCTGCACAACAGCAGATGGGTGAACGTTGTCGTCTTATCCTTTCCTCGGGCTTCGCGGTCTGATCGTCTTGTGCATGATGGTCATCGCGCTTCTGCCTTCGGTGATCGTCCTGCCGATGTTGGCGAATCTGTCGCGCTCCATCACCCAGAGACAGGCTACCGCGACGTTGCAGACCACGGCGGAGGCGGTGTCGGCACAACTGTCGCGCGGTCTCCTCGATCAGTGGAACGAAGTGAAGCGGCTGGCCGAATTCGCGGCGCAGGGCGATTCGCGCGAAACGATGCGCTTGAGACTCGACACTATAGTCGCGACGGACCAGCAGTATGCGTGGGTTGGGCTGGCAGATCCGGCGGGTGCCGTTATCGTCGCCTCAGGGGGCGTGCTCGACGGTGTCTCGGTATCCGAGCGCCCCTGGTTCAAGGCCGGCCTGACCGGAGCTTTCGCGGGCGACGTTCACGACGCCCTTCTGCTGCAAAAGTTCGTGGCTCCCAATGCGAAGGAGCCTCTTCGCCTGATCGACTTTGCCCTCCCGGTAAAGCGCAGCGACGGAGTGCCGATTGGCGTGCTCGGCGCGCACGTCCGCTGGGAGGCAGTCCGCGAGATGTTCCGCATGCCTCGGGCGGGCGGGTCGATCGAGTTGCTTCTGCTCTCGGGAGAGGGAACGGTCCTGGTCGGTCCGGCCTCGCTCGAGGGAAAGAAGTTGCCGGCGTCGTTCGCTCTTGCCGCAGGCCAGGGGATCGGGCGCTCCGGCGTGGAAACCTGGCCCGATGGCCGGACCTATCTCACGAGCGTCCTGCCGGCAGTCGGAAGCGGCGACATACCGAGCTTCGGCTGGAGTCTCGTGGCGCGACAGCCAACGGAACTAGCGCTCGTCGACACCTATGCCGCCGCCTCCCGGATGCTGCCCGTCGTCGCGCTCTGCGGCGTTCTCATCGTTGCCGTCACCGTAGGCTTCGCCTGGTGGATTGCGCGCCCGCTGTCGCGTTTGGCGATGGCCGCGGACCAGCTGAGCCAGGGAGCCACCGATGCGCCTGTTCCGCATGAACGCTCCTATCGGGAGGTGGCCATTCTTTCGGATGCGCTCGCCCGCCTCGATACGAGGACTTCAGATACGGCAGGCAGGCGATGAACCGGCGAGTCCTGCGGTTCGCAATCGGCGCGGTCATCATCGTCGTTGCGTTGTTCGTGATCATCGGCGAGCAAATGGCCGGTGTCAGCTCGAATGCCGTCGTAAACGCCCAGGTCTTGATTCTCCGGGCACCAATCGACGGGGAAGTGAATCTCCAGGTCAAGGCACTGGGCACTCGCGTGACGCCGAACCAACCTCTTGCCACCTTGAGCGACCCGCGACCGGATGATCTCCGTCTTGTGGATCTTCAACGGGAGCTCCGCCGCGTCAGTATCGATCTCGAACGCCTGCAGGCGCTGGTGCAGCAGCTTCAGCCCCTGCGCGAGGCCTTTGCAAAGCAGGCTGCCGACTATGCAAAGGGCCGCGTCAGCCAGCTCGAGACGCGCCTTGGCGAGGCCAACGCCACCCTCGATGCAGTTCAGGCACGCCTGCGCGATTCGGAGGCCTCTTTCCGCCGCGCCTCTGAACTGGGTCGGACGGGGACCGTGAGTGGCGCCGAACAATCCCGTACGCGGGCCGCCTTCGAAGTGTCGGGACAGGATGTCGAGGCCGCTCGACATCGCATCGAGTACCTCAAGATCGAGCTGGCTGCGGCCCGCAACGGAACGTTCCTCGGCGATTCATATAACGACACGCCCTATTCGCAGCAGCGCCTGCGTGAGACCGAGCAGAAACTGAGCGAACTCGAGACCGAGATTCGGGAGCGGACCGAGCGCGTGAAGGTCTTGACGGAGCAAGTGGCGGAGGAGCGCGTGCGTGCGGGCCGCTTCCGAGAGGCGCGCATCCTGTCGCCAACCACGGGTATCCTCTGGGAGCTTATGTCAGGTGGCGGCGAGTATGTCCGGCGGGCGCAGGATGTGATGCGGATCGTCGATTGCACCACCACGATCGTCACGGCGAGTGTGCGGGAGTCGCTGTATAATCGTCTGCAAGTCGGCGATCCGGTGCAGTTCCGGCTGTTGGGCGACACACAGGTCTACGATGGCGTGATCGCGCGTCTGGCTGGCTCCGGGGCGCAGACCATCTATCGCAGCCTGGCGATCGGCCCGAGCCAGGAGCATCTCAAGCGCTTCGATGTGGCGATATCTTCGCCAGCCCTGGCCTCCGATCCGAAGACGAACTGCGCCGTCGGCCGGACGGGCAGGGTGGTCTTCTCGTCCCGGCCGCTCGACTTCTGGCGGAGGCTGCTGGCTGAAATCGGACTTGGGTGACGATGAGGCGCCGCCGTGTTCGCCCTTGACGATATCGTTGTCAGCCTGGGCCCCGCGCTGCTGGCACTCGGGGTGGCGATGGCGGTGCTGCCGATGTTCCGGCCGGATACCCAGCCGGTGCGCATCCTCGTCTTCGCAACGGTGATTCTGCTGGGATGGCGGTACATCATCTGGCGTTTCGACGAAACCATCCCGGAATTCGACTTCTCGATCGACGCATGGGTCGCGTGGCTGTTCTTCGCGCTCGAAGCGATGACGCTGGTCTCGAGCACCATATCCGCGGTCATCATGTCACGGACGCTGGACCGTCGCCGCGAAGCCGATGCGCATTTGTCCTGGTGGGGAAAGGCCGCGCCACCGCGCGTCGACATCCTGATTGCAACTTACAACGAGGAAGCGTCGATCCTGGAGCGCACGATTGTCGGTGCAATGGCGTCGAACTACCCAGCGCTGCGGGTCCGCGTGCTCGACGACAAGCGCCGGCCCTGGCTGCGCGAGATGTGCGAGCGGCTTGGCGTTCACTATCATACGCGGCCGGACAACAATCACGCCAAGGCCGGAAACATAAACGCGTGCCTGGCGACGCTCAGGGCGCTGCCCGATCCGCCGGACTTCATCTCCATTCTCGACGCCGACTTCGTTCCTCACGTGGACTTTGTCCCGCGGGCACTTGCTCTTTTTCACGATCCGACCGTGGGGCTGGTCCAGACACCGCAGCATTTCTTCAATCCGGATCCGATCCAGCACAATCTCGGGATAGACAAGTCATATCCCGACGAGCAGCGCTTCTTCTTCGACCACCTTCAGGCCTGTCGCGATGCCTGGGGTATCGCATTCTGCTGTGGCACGTCTTCGATGATGCGATGGAAGGGCATCGAGGCCATAGGCGGATTTCCGACTGACAGCGTCACCGAGGACTTTCTGATAACCCTGCGCCTGCAGGAGGCCGGCTGGAGAACGGTGTACCTCAACGAGCCGCTCACGGAGGGGCTCGCCCCCGAGGGTGTCGTGGAGTACGTCGTGCAGCGCACGCGCTGGTGTCTTGGCCTGATCCAGATCGTGCGGGGGCCTTCGGGGCCATTCACCCGGAACAGGCTGCGACCGATCGATCGTCTCAGCCTGACCGACGCGTTTCTCTTCTGGTCGACGACTTACGTCTTCCGCCTGGCATGCCTGCTGGTACCGCTTCTCTACTGGTACACGGGCATAACCGCCGTGAACGCGCCTCTTTCGGGCATTCTGGTCTACTTTGGTCCCTTCTACATTTTCTCCATGGCGGCCCTGCGCTGGATCTCCGGCGGCGTGATGCTGCCGGTCCTTCAGGATGTGAGTCAGGTCATCGGGGCCGAGCAGATGGTTCGGGCCGTCTGGACAGGATTGGTCCGGCCTCACGGACAGCCTTTCAAGGTCACCGACAAGGGCGGCGACCGGACGAAGACCATCGTTCAATGGGGACTGCTCAGGCCGCTCGCGATCGTATTCGTCCTGACACTGGTTGGTGTTTTCTTCACGAGCGCTACCGACATCGAGTTCGAGCGCGATGCAGGGGACGGCAAGTGGGTCGTGCTTTTCTGGACGATCTACAATCTTGCGGTTCTCCTGGTTGCCATGGCCGTCTGTATCGAGATTCCCCGGGCCGGCACGGTCCCGTCGATCGCCCCCGAGCGGGCCAGGCTCCGGCTTGCGGACGGCGAGGCTTCCGCCTGGCTCGTGCGACTGACGCCGCTCGAGGCCTGGATACGCGGCGGACCGAAGGTCAAGGAAGGGATGACGCTGGGGATCGAGATCGACGGCATCGGCGTCGTCGCGGCGAAAGTCGCGCATATCCGCTCTCGCGGCGCCGTCATCGCGCTCCAGCCGAGCGAGGTTCAGCGTCAACGCATCGTCGCCAAACTGCATACGAAGGCTGGCAAACACGGTACTTTGCGTATCGATGTGGGCGGCATTGCCAGCGGCTTCTGGCGCCGAATGGTCCGGCCGATCCCATAAGCCGCTGGAAGCAGTTGTTCAGAACATCCACATCGCTTTGGAGGTCTCGAATACGGCGCCGCCTCAAGCCGCGCCGACCAGGTATCCGCTGCCATACGCGCTGGTGAAATCGAGTTGCACGACGAGGTCGTTGAAGTCGAAATCGCCTCCACCCTGTCCGGCTTCCCAGCCCCACGTATTCATTCCGTAGTTCCAGAGGTGGCCTACCTGCTGACCGGCGACCGTTTCGTTGGCCTGGGAGAAGGCCCAGTAGGTATTGCCCGTCGTGAGGTTCTGCAGCTCCATGGCGATGATGTCGCCCTGCTGCACGTCGATGGTCGCTTCCTGGTAGCCACCATAGCCGGGTCCGCTCAACCACGTCTGAGCGGGGCCGCCGCCGAGCGGGGAGACGGTGTACGCGGTGCTCGCGGCGGCAGCCGCATAGTTGGCGTCCCCTGGCGCCACGCCTCCAACGGTGCCGACATAGTCGTCGACCTTGTAGAAGCGGACGGCCAGGCTGTCGGTGTCGGCTTGCCGCAGGCGCACGATCGTCGTGCCGGTTGGCGACGGATCGTCGATCGGGGCAACGACCGTCTCGGCGACCGCGACCGGCCGGGCCAGCCGGACTGAGTTGCCGTCGGCGGTCTGGAAATCGATGAATCCAAAGTCGCTCGTTAGCAGCCCCGTCGCTCCGGAGGCGACGCTGCCATTGATCGCCACCGAAAGCGCATCGCCGGCGTCGACCGTCAGCTGGCCGAGCGTGCCCTGGGACTGCTGGTCGAAGAGCGTCACCAAAGCGTCGTCGAACGACTCCTGCGCGACCTGGCCTGCAAAGCGGGACGTCCAGGCATAGGAATCGCTGGCGTGGCTGGTGAAGCCCAGAATGTCTCCGCCAGCGTTGACGGACACAGTGCCGGCGGCGTTGGGAAAGGTCGTCTGCACCAGCAGGGTCTGATGGACGCCGCTCTCCCACGCGCCGTTGTGCAGGTCCGCGATGTCGGGCGAGTCGGAATAGTTCAGTTGCGCCTGGGCGATGGCGGTGAGGGCGCGCGCCAGCAGCAGCCCGTTGGGCGAGCCGAGGCCGGAGGCGAGATCGTAGCCGGAGCCCGCCGCGTAGCCGGCGCCCGTCGGGGTGATGCTCTCGGGCGACCCGGAGCCGCCGGGAGGCATCGCCTCGTACACGTCGCCGCCCATCACGAACGACGAGGTGTCGTTGCCGATCGTCACGTCATTGAACGACGCCGGCGCGACCGCGGCGGCAATGTACAGGAGGTCGGTCATGTAGCCGAGATCGGGCAGATGCTGGTCGTGGAAGACGGCGTTGATCTGGACGGCGAGCGACGCCCAGAGCGGCGTCGCGGCGCTGGTGCCGCCGTCGCCACGCGTCGGATCCGACGAAAGATCCGGTTGCGGGACCACATAGTCCATGTTGCCGCTCGCCAGCCCCGCAACGTCGGGCACGCCCCGTCCGGGTGCATGCGCCGCATCGGTCGTGACGGGTGGCAGGAAGGGCAGCAGCGCGTTCTGGTACCAGGGCGTGGGTTGGGTGTAGTCGACGCCGCCGTTGCCCGACTCGTTGCCGAGATAGCTGGGATCGAGCAGGCCGTCCGTGAGCTTGTAGCGGTTCCAGATCGCCTCGGAGAACCATTCCTGGTCGGTGGCGAGGCTCGGCATCACGGAAAGCCCGCCGGCGACGAGTTGCCAGAGGACCGCCTGGTCTCCTTCCAGCGCCGGCAGCACGTAGTTGGTGTAGGCGGAGTCGCCGCCATTCAGCGTCGGATCGGCTGCCGCCATGGCGCCGGTGCTGATCGACGTTCCGCCGACGATGATGCTGTATTCGCTGGCGCGCGAGTTGGCGGTGTTGGTGAGGCCGTTGCCGGTCGAATAGCTCGAACCACCGTCGCCGCTCGACTGGAACACGGTTATGTTGCGCAGCGCCGCATCGACCATGAGTTCGCGCGCGGCCCACAGGAAGGGCGAGTCGGCGCCGGGCTGCGACGAGCCGAACCGGAAGGACGACGACACTACGGCGGCGTGGTCGGCATCGAAGAACGCCGACTGATAGGCGGTGTAGGCCGAGGAGGCCGCATTGTCCTGGGTTCCCGAGCCGGCATACAGGACGAGCGTGCTGGTCGGGTTGATCGCCGTGGCCACGCCGACATCGAGCGCGCGTTCCGTGGTGTCGGTCGGTTGGGTTCCGCCGTTCTGCTGTCCCAGAACCCTGGCGCCGGTGGGCACGCCGATCGACGTGCGATATTCATCCAGCAGCGTGTCGAACGATCCCGCGCCGAATGTGTCGGCGCCCATGCCCGGTTCGATCAGTCCGATCTTGCCGGTCTGAACGGACTGCCCGACGAGGGGGAAGTTGTAGAACGCGGCAATGTCCTGCGGGTTGTAGGCATTGGGCGCGCCGGCCGTATCGTTGCCGGCTCCCTGCCGCCCGTCCGTGAGTTCGACGCCTTGCGCCGTGCTGCCATCCGGCAGGACGCCAAGCGGCAGGTCGATCCCCGCGAGCTGAACGTCGCCGTAGTCGATGTCGAACGACAGGCCCTTTACCGTGCCGAGATCCGCGACCTTCGAATTGAGTGCGAGGTTGCCCTTCCAGTAGATCGCGCCGCTGTCGCCGTCCCGGTAGAGCAGCTCCTGCCCGAACAGCTTCTCGAAATCGTTGGCCGAGAGCTTGACCCAGGCGGTGCGCGATTCGTGCCCGGATTCGTAGGCCGGATTGGTCGAAAGATGGATGTCCAGCTCGGCCAGCGCGCCGATGAGGTCCTGGTACGATTCCTCGCTGGCGCCGTAGTAGCTGAACGGGTCGTCGCCCAGTGCGGCGAGCGCCTTCTGGCGCGTACCCCAGTCGGCTTGCAGCATGCTGGTCGGATCGTGCTCCCGCTCGAGCACGATGCCGACATTGATGTGACCCGCGAACGCCGTCGTACCGGTGGGCATGTAGCTCGGATCGGGATAGCCGGTGCCGAAATAGCTGTTGTAGTCGTAGAACGACCAGCCGTTGGGTTCGTCCGGCGCAAAGACGATATCGGATGTCGTGAGGGCATCGGCACCGGTGAAGGAGATCGCGAGATCGGTCGTCGGGTCGAAATCTCCCGACGTCATCTTGAGATAGAGCACGGTGTCGGTGGCGTTGGACTGGATCAGCGCGTGGCTGCTCGTCAGCCCGAACGCCGAGACGTCGATCTTGTCGATCCCGCTGCGGAAACCCGAGATCGTGTCGTAGCCGGTCACCAGGTTGCTGTCGCCGTTGCTCGTGTAGAGGAAAGTGTCGGCGCCGGTGCCCGTGTAGAGATGATCGCCGCCGCCGCGGCCCTCGATGACGCTGAGACCGACGCCGGCCTGGATGATGTCGACGCCCGTCGTCCCCTTGACGTTTGGCACGTTCACGATCGAGTCGATGAACGTGTAGGCGCCGTTGTCGATGATGTAGGCGTTGTTGCCGTTCAACAGGTCGACGTAGATGCCACGTCCCGCGCCGGTCACGGCCACGTAGTCGACGGTGTTGTTCGTGAAGCCGTTGGTGTGCACGGCCGCCAGGCCGCCCCAGATCTGGTTGTAGGTCGCGTCGCCCGACAGGAAGACGTTGGTGCCCTGGCCGCCATAAAGCGCGTTGCTGCCGCCCTTGCCGTCGAGGGTCGTGACGATGTCGTAGCCGACCTGCTCCGTCTGATTGGCGATCAGCACGTCGTTGCCCGCGCCGCCGATCAGTTGGCCGCCGTTCAGCGCACCGACGATGACGGCGCCTTCCGAGCCCGCGGTGATGGTGGCGCCGTTCGCGTTGGCGGTGTTGTAAATCCAGCCGGCCGTGGAATCGAAGATCTGGCCGGTGCCGTTGCCGAGCTGCACGTTGCCGTTGATGGTGCCGGCATTGCCGAAGAAAGCGTGGTCACCGTTGCCCAGGGCGATGCCGCCCATGACGCCGTAGTTCAGTGCGTAGGCATGGTGACCGTCGCCCCAGTTCAGGGCGCCCATGATGCCGCGATTGAGAAACTGGTCGTTGTCGCCGTCGCCGAACGTGACGGAGCCGGCGCCCCGCAGGGCGGCTCCGGTCAGCCGGCCGGTGGCCTGGTTGACGAAGGAAGCGCCATCGCCGTCGCCGAGAACGAGGTTCCCATTGATGAGGCCGCCATTGTCGACTTGCTCGGCAATCAGGCTACCCTCGGCGCCGTAGCCGCCCACGATCACGCCGTCGGCGCCATTGATCAGGGAAAAGAGGGACGTCGAGGACACGGTTCCCAACTGGGTGATGCCGGTGCCGGCCGATGAGATCAGCCCGTTGTTCACAATCTGGCCGACTCCATCGACGCGGATCGCGACGATTGGGCTCTCCACGATGCCGTCGTTCTGGATGTCGAGAACGCCTTCCAGACCGGTGGCGACGACGTCGATGGCGGGACCGGCGGTCGATCCGACGGTACC
>LSKJ01000199.1 GCA_001557035.1 Rhodospirillaceae bacterium CCH5-H10
GGCTTGTAGAAGGCGACACCGGTCGCCAGCACCGCCGCCCACGCGGCGGGAAAAGCATATTGGCGCCCGCGCTCGATCGCGGGCCGTAAGGTCAACTGCATGCCACACTCATCATCTGATTTGCTCGCACGAACGGCCGCTCGCGCGGCCCCGAGGGGGCCGCGAACGCCATCACAACGCGTACGCTTGGAGCTGAAGCGGCCTACTGGGCCGCCTGGACTTCAACCACTTCCGGCACGTAGTGCTTCAGAAGGTTCTCGATCCCCATCTTCAGCGTGGCCGTCGAACTCGGGCATCCCGAGCAGGATCCCTGCATGTGCAGGTAGACGATGCCATCGCGGAAGTCGTGAAACACGATATCGCCGCCGTCCTGGGCCACAGCCGGCCGGACGCGCGTGTCGAGGAGTTCCTTGATCTGGGCAACGACCTCATCGTCGTCCGCCGCAGCGGCAGAAGCCGCTTCTCCGTCGACGATCACGGGATCGCCCGACGTGTAGTGCTCCATGATGCCGCCGAGGATCGAGGGCTTCATGATCTGCCAGTCCCGGTCGGCCGTCTTGGTGACGGTCACGAAATCGGAACCGAAGAACACGCGCTCGACGCCTTCGATCGCGAACAGCCTCTTGGCAAGCGGCGACGGCGTGGCGGCCTCTACGTTGGCGAAATCCGCCGTCCCCTTCTCCATGACCACGCGGCCGGGGAGAAACTTCAGGGTCGACGGATTGGGCGTCTGCTCGGTCTGGATAAACAAACCTACCTCCGGTTCGAACGCTTCGCGGGGGATCCCGCTCGGCATCGCTCAGGCTGGGGATCAGGACGTCTCCATCCCCACTCGATGCCCTCGGACGTAGGAACCACGGTCAAGCCGATCAAGGTGATTCTGGAGCGGCACTGTATAGATATTATGGAATATATTGATATTATCTTTTAATATCAGATATTTGTGAAATTTTCTACCGAATGTAACCTTTGTCACCAGTTTCGACACAAAGAAGCTTTCGACGCGGATCGCCGCAGTAGGAGGGCGGAACTCCCCGCATGCATCATGAGATAGCGTCGATCTCGGCATCCGTCAGGGCGCCCGGCACGATCGTGAGAGGGATGCGAAGCTGCGCGCCCGCCTTGCCGGTGAACGCCGTCACAAGAGGCCCCGGCCCCTCCCCGCTCGACGCGCTGCCGAGGACCAGAACCGAGATCGATCGATCCTCGACGAGAAGCTTCGCGAGCTCGTCGCGGCTCTTGCCTTCGCGAATGTAGATCGAGGGCGGCTGGCCGGTCAGCGAGACCGCCACGTCGGCATGCCGGGCCACCACCTCCTCGGCCTGCTGCCGCGCTTCTTCGCGCATCAGCTCCACGACGGAGCCCCATTGCTGGCCCTCGGGCGGATCCATCACATAGAGCATGGCGACGCGGCCGCCCGTCCGCTTGGCGCGCCGGCAGGCATAGCGCAGCGCATTGCGCATCTCGGGGCTTTCGTCGACCACGACGAGGAAGACACGTTCGTCGGACTTCGGCTGCACGCTCATGAACCGCTCCCCCTCTCCTAGAGACGCCGCATCACGGAGCCGCCGATCCAGCCGACCAGCAAGGCCATCAGGATGGCACCCAGCCCGTACAAGGCCCCGTCGTGACTCGCCCAACCGGCGAGCTGGGCACTGAAGCCGACCTTGCCGACGGGCAGCGGGCGCGACACCGCTGCAACGATCTTGCCCTCGCGCAGAAGATAGACCCGGACCTCGTAGACGCCTTCCGGCAACCGCGACGGAAACGGCAGGTCGACACGAAACAGACGGCCGGCCTGCACCGTGACCTGGCCGATGGCCGCGGGATAGAGACCCTCGCGCCGCTTGACCTCGACGAGGCCCGCGCGAAAGCGCGCAAGATCGGCAGTATCCCGCGGCGTCGCGGGCTTGACGCTCGCCAGCCGGTCCTCGAGCGACAGGATCTCGCCGCCGGCACCGCGGGCGAGCAGGCGCTGCAGGGGCTGGCTGGCGGCAATCGCATAATAGGCCGGCACGTCGTCGAACGACTGCCGTCCGGTATTGAGCCAGATGCCGAGGAATCGCTGCTTGCGCATGACCGTCTCGCGCGCGGCCGGTCCGGCCACGACGACCACGATCTCGCCGGGCGGATCGAACATGCCGAACATCAGGATGCTTTCACCCTGGAAGGCCGAGGTGATCGACACGCGCGCCAGGGAGAGATCGACGATCAGGTCGGGAGTCGTGGGTTCGTTGGGCACCGAAGGCGGCCCGATGGCGTCGGGCGACCCGCCGATGGGGGGCGCCGGAAGGCTGCCCGGTGGGGGTTCGATCCGGGGGCTCTGAGCCGAGGCGCCGGCCGCCCCCACCAACAGGACGAACGCGGCGCTCAGGGCGGCCAGCGTACCCGCCATCCCTCTCACGGGAGCACCTCCCGGCTGCCGAGCGAATAGAGCGAACTCGGCGTGCGCAGCAATTCGGTCAGGAGCTCCGCCGCCACCGCCAGGATCAGGAGCGACATCAAGGCCCGCAGCGCCAGACCCGGCAGCTTGGCGGCGATCCGCGCGCCGATCGGCGCGCCGACGACGCCGCCCAGGATCAGCAGCAGCGCCAGCACGACATCGACCGTGCCGTTCGTCGCGGCCTGCAGGAAGGTGACGTTGGCCGCCACGAAGAGGATCTGGAAGTTCGACGTGCCGATCACCACCGCCGTCGGCATGCCGAGCAGGTAGATCATGGCCGGCACCAGCACGAAGCCGCCGCCGACGCCCAGGATCGCCGACAGGATGCCGATGACGAAGCCCAGACCGAGCGGCAGCAGGGCGCTGATGTAGAGCTTCGACTTGTAGAAGCGCAGCTTCAGCGGCAGCCGGTGCACGAGGTAGTGGTTATGGAGCTTGCCACGCGGCCCGTCGGGGTTGCGCCGCCGCCTGAAATAGCTTCGCAGGCTCTCGAACAGCATCAGCAGGCCGATCGTGGAAAGCATCACGACGTAGAGCACCGCGATGACGAAATCGATCTGGCCGATCCGCTTCAGGTACGTGAACAGCCAGACACCGCCCGACGAGCCCAGCATGCCGCCCGCCAGCAGCACGAGTCCCATGCGCAGGTCGACATTGCCACGGCGCCACTGGACCTGCAGCGACGAGATCGAGTTGGCCACCACCTGGTTGGCCTGGCTGGCGACGGCGACGGCCGGCGGGATGCCGACGAAGATCAGAAGGGG
>LSKJ01000200.1 GCA_001557035.1 Rhodospirillaceae bacterium CCH5-H10
TCGGCTGCGTCGTCGTGCGCGGCGCGGGCGAGAAGGCCTTCTGCGCCGGCGGCGACGTGAAGTCGATGGCGGCGGGCCGCGACCATGACAAGACCTACGAGGACAAGGTCCACGACATCCGCGAGCGCATGAAGGTGTCCGAACTGCTGCACGAGATGGGTAAGCCGACGATCGCCATGGTGAACGGCGTCGCCGCCGGCGCCGGCCTGTCGCTGGCCCTCGCCGCCGACATGCGCTTCGTCGGCAAGAGCGCGCGCATGACGACGGCCTTCGCCAAGGTCGGTTTCTCGGGCGACTTCGGCTCGCACTACTTCCTGCACAAGCTGGTGGGCACGTCGAAGGCGCGTGAACTCTACTTCACCGCCGAGATCCTGAACGCCGACCAGATCGAGAAGCTCGGCCTCGCCAACCGCGTGGTCGACGATGCCAACCTCGATGCCGAGACGATGGCTTTCGCCAAGAAGCTGGCCGCCGGCCCGCGCGTCGCCTGGTGGCACGTGAAGAAGAACATGAAGGTCGCCGAGGAGGGCACGCTCTCCGAGGCGCTCGACAGCGAGGCCGCGCGCATGATCCGCACCGGCGAGACCGAGGACCACAAGGAAGCGGCCCGCGCCTTCGTCGAGAAGCGCGCACCCGTCTTCAAGGGCAAATAGACTTCTTCAGGAGCCTCTGATCTTCAGCCAGGCGGCGAGGCGGGCCAGCGCGCCCGCCAAGCCGCTCGGCATCGCGACCATGGCGGCAATCAGCAGCACGCCATAGAGCAGGGCCGAGAAGCCCTTGCCCAACCCGGCGGTGACGTCGGGGAAGAACTGCAGGAAGAGTCCGCCCAGGATCGCGCCGGCCAGCGACTGCATGCCGCCGATCACCAGGCCGAACAGCATCTGGACCGAAAGCGCAAAATTGTAGCTGCCCGGTCCCACGAACCCGAACTGCCAGGCCGACAGGCAACCCGCGACGGCGATGAAGGCGCCGGCGATCGCCGAGGCGAGTGCACGCGCCTGCGGAACGCGGATGCCTTGCGCCTCGGCCGACACCTCGTTGTCGCGGGCGGCGCGTAACGCACGGCCCGATCGGCTGTGGATCAGGTTGTGCGCCAGCCACATGCCCGAGCCCAGGATCGCCAGCGACATCAGGAAGGCCCAGCGATCGTTGCTGAGCAGATCGGTGGGCGGGGTGGGGAAGTCGAGGTAGAGGCCCTGTACGCCGCCGGTCCATTGCTCGATCAGGCGCCAGCGCAGAAGCTGCGGAAAGGCGATGGCAAATGCGTAGGTGACCAGCGCCTGCGTCCAGAGGCTGTGCTTGCTGGCGACGCGACCCACGCCGTAGCCGGTCGCGAAGCCCAGCAGGGGCGCGAGCAGCAGGCCGGCGTAGGCCGGGAGCGACGTGTGGGCGCCCAGCATGGCCGCGCCGTAACCGCCGATGCCGAACAAGGCCGCCTGGGCGAAGGAGAACTGACCGCTGACGCCGCAGAGGATCACGAGCCCCATGAGCGCGATGGCCCAGATCGCCGCCTGCGTGAAACGGAAGACGATGAAATCCGGCAAGCAGAAGGAGAGGGCGGCCGTTGCCACGAAGCCCATGGTCCACACGGTCCGCATGGCGTTACGATAGCCGGTACAACAACCAAATGGGAGCGAAGCGATGAGACTGAGGCAATGCGTCTTCGTCTGCAAAGACCTGGAGAGCTCCGCGGAGGAGCTGTGCGACATTCTCGGTATCGAGGTCGCCTATCGTGATCCGGGCGTCGCCAAATGGGGGCTGGCCAACGTGGTCTGCCCGACCGGCCATGACTTCCTCGAAATCGTGTCGCCCTTCAAGGAGGGCACGTCGGCCGGCCGCTACATCGAGCGCCGCAAGGGCGATGGCGGCTACATGGTGATCCTGCAGGTGCCCGATGCGGCGGCGGAGCGCCAGCGCGTCACGGCCCTTGGCGTCCGTGCCGTGGCCGAGAAGGACATGCCCGAGTACCAGTACACCCACTTCCATCCCTCGGACACGAACGGCGTGCTCCTGTCGCTCGACACGACGTTCGCGCCCAAGGGTACCGATCCGGCTCTGTGGTGGCCGCCAGCGGAGAAGGACTGGACGAAGCACGCGCGCTCGGACGTCACCAATGGTCTCGCGGGCGTGGAGATCCAGCATGACGACCCCGACGGCGCTGCCGCCTCCTGGTCGCGGATCCTGAACCGGCCGGCCGTCGACAACATCATCCGGCTCGACGGTTCGCAGATCCGCTTCGTGCCGGTCGTCGACGGGCGCGGCCCGGGCGTCTCGGCCTACGACGTGACTGTCGTCGATCGCGAGCGCGTGCTGGCCGCCGCCGAGAAGCGCGGCCGCAAGATGGGACCGGCTCAGGTCGAGGTCTGCGGTTGCCGCATCAACCTGGTGTGAGTGCGCGAGACCAGGAACAACAGGACCGCGAGATTGGCGAGATTGAACGCCATCCCGACGGCGAAGGCGGGCAGGTAGCCCGCGAAGGCATCGTAGAGGAAGCCCGCGCCCCAACCGCCCGTCGCCATGCCCAGAAGGCCGGCGAAGAGGACGGTGGGGATGCGCCAGTTGGCTTCCTCGACGGGATAGTATTCGCGCACGACGATGACGTAGGCGGGCAGCAGCCCTGACAGTCCGATGCCGAAGAGCGCGGAGACGGCGAACAGGGCCGCCTGGTCCCTGGTGAGCAGGAAGCCGGCGAGGGCGGTCGCCTGGACCAGCGAACTCCACAGCAGGGTCTGCAGGCCGCCGATCCGGTCGGCGACCCAGCCCCAGAACTGACGCGCCAGGAAGGCGCAGCCCAGCAGCACCGAGAGCATGGCGGCGCCATATTGCGGTGTCATGCCGAGATCGCTGCAGAAGGCCGGTACATGATGCATCGGCACCGCCATGGGCACGCAGCAGCAGAAGACGGCGAGCATCAGCAGGACCATGAGCCGGTTGCGCGGCATGCCGAGCACGTCGCCGGTCGCCTGCGGCCGGTCCGTCGCGCCGATCGCCGCTGCCGATTCCTCGGGCGGTGGATGGAGGAAGATGACGGTGAGAGCCACGACGGCGACGACGGTGAGGATGGCGAATGCGACCATCGTCCAGCGCCAGCCCATCGCATCGACGCCGAGCTGCAGGAGCGGCGGCCAGATTGCGCCTGCGACCGCTTGCCCGGATGAGATCAACGCCACTGCCGCGCCGCGACGGCGCTCGAACCAGCGGCTCACATAGGTGATCAGCGGCGAGAACATGCAGGCTGTGCCGAACAGGCCCATCAGCACGCCGTGCCCGGCATAGAGTTCGAAGATGCCGCCCGACGAAGAGAGGATCAGGCCGGCGCCGACCATCGTGCCGCCGAAGATCACCACACGGCGCACGCCGAGCCTGCCGGCCAGCCAGCCCGCGACGATCCCGCCGAACGCCGCGCCGATATAGACCACGGAGCCGGCGCCGGCCGGTCCCGAGCGTGACGTCCCGAGTTCCGCCGCGATCGGCTTCATGGCGACGACCGACACCAGGGGAGCGCCGTAGCACAGCGTCAGGATGGCGAGCGCCGCCGACGCCGTGATCCAGGCGGTGCGGCTGTCGAGCAGGGCAGCGTTGGTCATAGTTTCTCGGCCTCCAGCGCCAGGCGACGCGCGAGATCGGGTGAGAGGAGTTTGCCGAGCTCGGCATGGGCCTGTCGCCACGAAAGCAGTGCGGCCTCCAGGCGGCGGGCGCCCGTTTCGGTGAGCCAGACCATTCGCTTGCGCTGGTCGCCCTCGGCGACGGCGATCTCCACCAGCCCCTCGGTTTCGAGCGTGCGCAGGGTGCGCGACAGCGTAGACTGGTCGAGGCCCATGCGGTGGGCCAGCGCGGTGATCGTATCGTCGGCCGCCGAGGCGATCTCGGCCATCAGTCCGAATTGCGCAAAGGAGACGCCGGCGCCTTCCATGCGTCGCTCGAGGAACTGCGTGACACGACGCGCCGCCTGCCGCGCGTTCCAGCCGGAACAGGATTCAAGGGCGAACCGCGCATCGGCGCGCAGGGATTTTGGGGATTGAGTTCTGCGTGGCTTCATAATATGTATCTACACTAATTGTAGATACATGGATTAGCAATATCCGGATCTCGCTGATGCCGATTTTCGACCTGCCGGATGGCAAGAAGCTCAGTTATCGCGAGGAGGGGAGCGGCCCGCCTCTCGTGCTGGTGCACGGCTCGCCGGGCGACAGCCGCTCTTGGGGGCGGGTCTCGCCCCACCTTCGCGATCGCTTCCGCGTGCTGGCCGTCGACCTGCCGGGCTATGGCGGCTCCGACGGCGTGCCGGACGAACCGGTCGGCCGCGCCGCCCTTATGGGCGCGGCAGTGGCGCGTCTTGCGGAGAGCGGCGGCAGCCCCGTCCGTCTGGCCGGGCACTCCTTCGGCGGTGTCGTCGCGATGCAGGCCGCGTTGCAGGCCACGCACGGAACGATCGAGAGGCTGATCCTGTTCGAGCCGGTCTTCTTCCGGGCGCTTCAGATCGTCAAGGACAGCCAGATGCTCGATCCGGCCGTCACGCATTTCGAGGCCTATGTGAGCCGCGCCCTGGAAGGCGAACCCGGCGTCGTCCGCCTGATGATCGACTACTGGTTCGGCGACGGGGCCTATGCCCGCCTGCCGGACCAGGTCCGCGCCTATCTCGACGTGAACGCCCCCCGCAATGCGCTCGACGTGCGCAGTGCCTTCAACGACATCGCGACGCGGGAGCAGCTCGCGGCTTTCGCTTCGCCCGTCCGCGTGGTCTGCGGAGACCGTAGCCCCGAGGTCGTGCGGGCGATCGGCCGCGGCATGGTGCAGCTTCTTCCCGATGCCCGTCTCGAAGCGCTTGCAGGTGCCAACCACGGCATGCTCGATAGCCATCCCGAAGCGGTTGCCGGCGCCATTGCCGGCTGAGGACCATGCTGCGCATCACTCCCTTCGTCATGGGCCACCTGGTCTCCGCCGTTCTGGTGGGGGCGGGAGCGGGCGCTTTCCTGTCGCCCAATGCGATGCTGATCGGCGGCATCGGCCTGCTGGCCGGTGCCGCCGTGAGTTCGCTGGTCTGTCAGTGGAAGCCGGGTGCCGAGGCGCCTGCGTGGCAGCTTTGGGCTGTCGCGGTACTCGCCAACCCGGTTTTCCTGGCGGCACTAGCCTTCATGGCCTTCGACTGGAAGTGCGTACTGGGCGTTCAGCGCGGCTGGAACTGCCTGGGGGCGGCCATGGCGATCGTCGCCACGGCCCTCTGTTTCCTGCCGCCGGTGGGCGGCTTGCTCTGGCGCGCCTGGAAGCGCTACCGGGCGCGCCCCAGAACCTAGATCGCGCTAGGCGGCGAGCGACTTCGCGAGGCGGCCGCGGATCATCTCCTCGGCTTCGCTGACGATGCGCTCCACCAGTTCCTTGCAGGACGGGATGTCGTTGATCAGGCCCATGCAGGTGCCGGCCGACCAGATGCCGTGTTCCATGTCGCCGGTTTCGTAGACGACCTTGCCCTTGGCGCCAGCAACGATCGGGCCGATCTCCTGGATGGTCTTCCCCTCGCCTTCCATCTCGATCGTCTTCTTGGCGATGCTGTTGCCGTAGACGCGGCTGGTGTTGCGCATGGTGCGCAGGATCAGCGACGTGCTGCGCTCGTCGGAGGAGACGATCTTCTCCTTCACGTTCTGGTGGATCGGCGCTTCCTTGGTCGCCATGAAGCGCGTGCCCATGTTGATGCCTTCGCAGCCCAGCGCCAGCGCGGCCACGAGACCGCGCGCGTCGGCGAAGCCGCCCGAGGCGATCATCGGAATCTTGATGACGTTGGCGGCGGCCGGCAGCAGCACGAGGTTCGGCACGTCATCCTCGCCCGGGTGGCCGGCGCACTCGAAGCCGTCCATCGAGATCGCGTCGACGCCGGCCTTCTCGGCGGAGAGGCCGTGGCGGACCGCGGTGCACTTGTGGATGACCTTGACGCCGGCTTCCTTCAGCTTGGGCAGGAAGGGCTTGGGATTGTTGCCGGCGGTCTCGACGATCTTGATGCCGGAATCGATGATGGCGTCGATGTACTCGCCGTAGGGCCTCGGCACGAGCGTCGGCAGGATGGTGAGGTTCACACCGAACGGCTGGTCCGTCATCTCGCGGCAGCGCTTGATCTCCTTGCGAAGATCCTCCGGCGTCGGCTGGGTGAGGCCGGTCAGGATGCCGAGCGCGCCGGCGTTGGAGACGGCCGAGGCGAGTTCGGCGCGGCCAACCCATTGCATGCCACCCTGCACGATCGGGTGCTTGATGCCGAACATCTCGGTGAAGCGCGTCTTGATCATATGGACTTTTCCCCCTGGGTAAGTTCCCCAAGCATTAGCGAACCCGAACGCCGGGGGCCAGCCCACGGATCGCAACGTGGACATACTGTCCGCAATGCGGATCAGGTGCGGTCGATGAAGGAAATCGTGTCGTCGAGGGACGGGGCGCGCTTGCGCAGCAGCTCCGAGAATGACCCGACGATGTCGATGTGATCGACCTCGGGATAGAGCTTGAGCTCGGCCGTGCTGCCGGCCCTGCGCCAGGCCTCGGCCAGCCGTTCGCTGTTGAACGGCTTGACCGTGATGTCGGTCGTGCCGTGCAGCAGGAGGATCGGCGGCAGCGGTGCACGAGCGTAGGTGATGGGCTGTGTCTCGCGGCGGTCGGGGCCGCCGAAGATTTCGATCAGCCGTCGCGACGTCAGCGGCAGGAAATCGTAGGGGCCGGCGATACCGATGCCACCCGGCAGCTTCATGCGGTCGACGCCGGCGGCGGCGAGATAGGGCGTGTTGGCGACCATCATGATCGCGATGTAGGCGCCGGCCGAGTGGCCGGAGACGAAGAGCTTATCCGTGCCGACCTTCCGGGCGGCCCAGGCCGTTGCCGCCGCGCCGTCGTCGAGAAAGGTGGGGTAACGTACCTCGGGATAGACTCGATAATCCGGAATGATGGTGGTGATGCCGCGTGCCGCCAGTGCCTGGCCGACGAACAGGTAATCGCCCTTGGCGCCGGAATCCCAGGAGCCGCCGTAGAAGAAGATCACCGACTTGCCGTCGGCGCGTTGCTGGTCGGGCGTATAGACGTCGAGTTTCTGCCGCGGGTTGCTGCCGTAAGGAATGTCCGCCTCGAGCTTGTAGCCCTGTCGCGAAACGGTCGTGTTCAGGAGCGCCGCGGGAGAGCAGCCGCCGAGCAGACCGAGAACGCTGGCAAGGAGGCCTCGGCGCGCCAGCGTCATGCAGAACCGGCGAGATCGCGGACCTGCTCGGCCAGCGCCAGCGAGGCGGTGAGGCCGGGCGATTCGATGCCGAACAGATTGATGAGGCCGGGCACGCCATGGTCGGCAGGCCCTGTGATGGTGAAGTCCTGCGCCGGTGCGCCCTGCGGCACGATCTTGGGACGGATGCCGGCATAGCCCGGCTGCAGCGCGCCGTCCTTGAGGCCGGGCCAGTACTTGCGCACGGCGGCGTAGAACTTGTCGGCGCGATGCGGGTCGACCGTGTACTCGATGCCGTCGATCCATTCGACGTCGGGCCCGAACTTCGCCTGCCCGCCCATGTCGACGGTGATGTGCACGCCCAGCCCGCCCGGCACGGGGACCGGGTAGATGAGGCGGGAGAAGGGGGAGCGACCGGTCAAGGTGAAATAGTTTCCTTTGGCGT
>LSKJ01000201.1 GCA_001557035.1 Rhodospirillaceae bacterium CCH5-H10
CAGAAGCCCACCTGCCCCGCCATGCCGAGCCGCGGCCAGCGCCACAGGAAGAGCAGCATCAGCGGCAGCGCCGCCGCCAGCGACCAGACCGCGCAGGAGAGCCATTGTGGGAAGGTCTGGATCGAGCCCGTCCAGGCGAACTTCTGCTGCCGGTCGGCGTTCCACAGGCCCCAGTAGCCACCCGCCTTGCCCTCGAGGTCGTAGGCCTTCCACGGCTGGTCGACGGCCTCGACGACGAAGGTGTCGATGTTCTGCGAGCGCAGCCACGCCACCATGTCGCGTACGTTCTTGGCCTGCTCGGCCGGCGTGGCGTACTTCACGACACCGGTGCCCGGGCTGCGGCGTGTGGCGCCGTTGGAGGGCCAGCCCACCTCGGTCACGATGATGTTCTTGTTCGGATACTGCTTGCGCAGCAGCCCGATCTTTTCCTTCACGTATTCGAGCGGCGACGAACTCGACTTCTCGTCCCAGTACGGGAGGATGTGGACGGCCAGGTAATCGACCTCGCGCGCAAGCTCCGGATAGTTGATCCAGACGTGCCACGGCTCGGCGGTGCTGACCGGCACCTTGACGTTGCGCTTGACGTTGCGGATCTCGCGGATGAGCTGGGCCGGGCTGGTCGCGTTCGGATCGCGGACGTCCTTCTCGCCATCCCAGCGCAGGATGTTCTCGTTGCCGACCAGGACGCGTTCGATGCTCGGGTTCTGGTTGGCCATGCGGATCAGCGCGCCGGTCTCCTCGGCATTGACCTCGCTCGCCTCGCGGCCGAACTGCAGCTTGGCCTCGTTGGGGCTGTAGATCCAGGCGCCGGGGACCAGCTTCAGACCGTACTTGGCCGCCAGGGCCGGCATCGAATCGCCGCCGTCGGTCGTGCGATAGGTGCGGACATAGTTGACCTTGCCGGCGAGCATCGCGAAGTCGCGCTCGATCTGCTCCTTGCGTGGCTTGATCTGCGGCGTGGGCGCCTCGTTGACGGCGGTGCGCAGGAAGCTCCAGAGGCCGCTCGCCTTGCCCTCCAGGGGATCCTGGTCCTTGGCCCACGGCGCATAGGTCACGCCATGCAGCGTGCCCTCGACATCGGCGGCCGTGATCCGGCTGTCCAACAGCCGCCAGCCCACAAGAGTGGCTGCGACGACAATGAGTAGAACCAAGCCCCGACGCATCATGAAGAGACGATCGCTCCGGCAATCCGCCGGTGGTGAATGCTCGCTCGGGATCGCGGTCGCAAGTCTCCTGCGGACGACAATCGTCGACGCAAGGACCGTGCCGGATCGACTCTAACCGACGAGCCGACTACCACGCAGTGCGGCGGACCTCTTCGAGGTTTCCTTGCGCCCGATTTCCTCGCCGGAGACCCTTCTCCGTCGGTGAGGCGACAGGCGGCTCTATACCCTGCGGTTCCGGGTACGGTAAAGAGACCGTGCACGATGATGGCCTAAATGCCCAATTCTCTGCTGGCCTTGACGCGCGTCCTTCGCCAAAACGCCATAAACGATGACCGAACAGGATCAAGCTGCCGCGCCCCGGGGGATTCCCGCCTCTGTCGTCGCAACCTACCGCCCGGCTGACCGTTACGGCTTCCTTGTGCGCGAGGGCGTGCCGCTGCGGTATGCGTGGTGGAATGCCCTAGCGACGCCTCGCGGCACCGTCGTCGTCCTGACCGGGCGCGGTGAGTTCATCGAGAAGTACGCCACCGAAGTGGTCGGCGAGCTTCTGGCACGCGGATTTGCCGTCGCCGCCCTGGACTGGCGAGGACAAGGGCTTTCTCATCGCCCGCTGTCCGATCGCGGCAAGGGTCACATCGACCACTTCTCGACCTATATGGCCGACCTTCGGCTGTTCCTTGAAACAATCGTTACACCCGATGCCCCGCGCCCCGTGATGGCGCTCTGCCATTCGATGGGCGGCCACATCGCAATGCGGGAGATGGCCGAGAACGGCACCGGCCCCTTCTCCGCCGCGCTGTTCGTCTCGCCGATGACGGCGCTGCGCCGCGAGGCCATGCTGCGCTCGGTGCTGATGATCATGCCGGAGGTTCCGGCGGTCGAGGAGCGGTACCTGTTCGGCACCGGACCCTTCGTCCTCCTCGCCCGCGAGTTCGCCTCCAACTTCGTCACCCACGACGAGCGGCGCTACCGCTTCACCGAGGACTGGTTCGCGGCCGACCCGCGCCTGTCGCTGGGCGGCCCGACGCTCGGCTGGTCGCGACAGGCCGTCCGGTCGATGACCGCCGTGCAGGCGCCGGGCTACCTGGAGCGCATCGACATCCCCGTCCTGCTCATTACGGCCGGGGAGGACCGACTGATCGATCCACGCAGCCACGGGCCGCTGATTGCGCGCCTGAAGCACGGCGAGCACTACACGATCGGTCATGCCCGGCACGAAATCATGATGGAGACGGACGAGATCCGGGCCCTGTTCTGGGACGCCTTCGACCGTCTGGCGAAAGGCGTGTTGAGCTGATGGCGTTGACCGAGGGACAGATCCTGATGATCGCCGTGGCGTTCATCGTCGCGGGCATCGCCAAGGGGGCGATCGGCATCGGCCTGCCGCCCATCGCCGTGGGCCTGATGACGCTGGCCGTCCCGCTCGAAGACTCGCTCGCCATCATGACCATCCCGACGCTGACCACCAATGTCTGGCAGGCGATCTACGGTCGCGGGCTGCTGCGCCTGTTCCGTCGCTTCTGGACACTGGCGCTGACCGCGACCATCACGTTGCTCGTCGTGGCCGCGACACTGCACCAGCTCGGCTCGCCCAGGGCCACGGCCTGGCTCGGCGTCATGCTGGTCGTCTATTCGACGATCGCCCTTCTCGCCTGGCGGCCCCGCGTGTCGCGTGAGGCCGAGCGCTGGATGAACCCCGTCATGGGCGCCGCCAGCGGCTTCGTGGCCGGCATCACCGGCATCGCGGCGGTCCCGTTCCTGCCCTACATGCAGTCGCTCGAGATCAACAAGGACGATCTCGTCCAGGCGCTGGGCATCCTGTTCATCTTCCTGATCGGCGCGCTCGGCATCGCGCTGCTGCGCCAGGGCGCCTTCGACGCCACCAACGTGATCGGTGGCGTGGCCGCCGTCGTGCCGACCTCGATCGGCGTCTGGCTGGGCCAGAAATCACGCAATGCGCTGTCTCCGGAGATGTTCCGCCGGGTCTTCCTGATCGGCCTGCTCGGCATCGGACTGCACATGGCGCGTGGCTTGCTGTAGGGTCGCGCCATGGCACTCCCTCCCTTCAAGGTCACGATCTGCGGCATTCCCGAACTGCCGCAACACTGCGCCGTCGGCGTCAGCCACGTCCTGTCGATCATCGACACCCACGAGCCGCGCCCGCCCGCGCTCGACACCTATTCCAGCGTCGACCACGAGCTGATCCGCTTCGACGACGTGGTCGCCGAATATCCCGGCTTCGAGGCCTGCACGCCGGCGCACATCGAGAAGGTCCTGGCCTTCGGCGAGCGCGTGCATGCGCGCCCTGACGGCCATGTGCTGGTGCACTGCCATGCCGGCATCTCGCGCTCGACCGCCGCCGCCGCCATCCTGATGACGCAGTTCGCGCCGGGGAACGAGGAAGAGGCCTTCCTGAAGCTGCTGGACCTGCGCAAGCATGGCTGGCCCAACACCCGCATGATCGAGTTCGCCGACACGCTGCTGAAGCGCGACGGCGCGATGCTGCGAGGCCTGGTCGCCTACCGCAAGGCGCTGCTCGACGTGAAACCGCACCTCAAGGAAGTCGTCCGCAACATCGGCCGCGGCCACGAGATTCCGACGTAGCTGTCGTCCCGAGCGGAGCGAAGGACCTCACATAGCGGCCAGCGGACTCCGCTGCGGGCGTGAGATCCTTCGCTTGCGCTCAGGATGACAAAAGTGCCTACCGGGCCTTCATCGGCAGGCTGGCCAGATGCATGCCGGCGTCGACGATCAGGAATTCGCCGGTGATGTTGCTGGCGCTTGTGAGGAAGAACAGCACCGCCTCGGCCATCTGCTCCGGCGTGCCGGCTTGGCGCAGCGGCGTGTTCTGCTCCTGGCCCGTCTTCATCTTGTTGTAGTTCTCCTCGCCCATGCCGCCCAGCAGCCAGCGGGTCTGGATAAAGCCCGGGCAGACCGTGTTGACGCGCACAGCCGGCGACAGCCAGCGCGCGAGGGTCAGGGTCAGCGTGTTCAGCGCACCCTTGGAGCAGGCATAGGGGATCGAGCTGCCGACGCCCATGACGCCGGCGATCGAGGAGATGTTCACGATCGACCCGCGGGCCTGGTCGGCCTCCCATTGCTTCTTCATCGTCGGGAACACGGCGCGGCTCATCATGTAAGGGCCGGTTACATTGACCCGCAGGATGCGGTCGAAATCCTCCGGCGTGACACCGTCGAGGTCGCCCTGGTTCTGGAACTTGGTGGTGCCGGCATTGTTGATGAGACCGTCGATGCGGCCCCACTTCTTCATGGTCTCGTCGGCGAGCTTCCGGCAGTCGGCGTCCTGGCCCATGTCGGCCTGCACGAGGATCGCCTCGACGCCCTTGGCCTTCACCGCCTCGTAGGTCTCGTCCGCCTCTTTCTTGCTCTTGGTGTAGTTGATCGCCACGTTCCAGCCGCGCTCCGCCAGGTCGAGGGCGCACGAGGCACCCAGCCCCGTCGCCGAGCCCGTCACGATCGCCACCTTGTTCGATTTCGCCATGTCGTTTCTCCCGATTTCTGCGGCACCTTTCATAGGCTAGGATCGCCCTCCAAGGCAAAGAAGCGAACGAGCGGGCGGGAACATGGCCGATCTGTTTTCGATGAAAAATCGCGTGGTTCTGCTCACCGGCGCGTCGCGCGGGCTGGGCCGCGACATGGCGCTGGCCCTCGCGGGCGCCGGCGCCACCGTTCTCTGCGCCGGCCGCAGCGTGAAAGAGCTCGAGGCGACGGCGCGCGCGATCACTCGCAAGGGCGGCAAGGCGCAGGTCGTCCAACTCGACATCACCGACGAGGCGGACGTCGTGGCCAAGGTCCGCGGGATCATCGCCAAACATCGCCGCATCGACGTGCTGGTGAACAATGCCGGCATCATCCATCGCCAGGACATCGTCGACACCGCGACTGCGGACTTCCGCAAGGTGATCGAAACCAACCTGATTTCCCAGTTCGTCGTGTCCCGCGAGGTCGGCCGTCACATGCTGACCCGCAAGTACGGCCGGATCGTCAACATCTCCTCTGTCCTCGGAGTCGTCGGCCGCGCCTCGGTCGCGGGCTACGTTTCCGCCAAGCACGGACTGATCGGGCTCACCAAAAACCTGGCGGCGGAATTCGGGCCGCACGTCACGGCAAACGCGATCGCGCCCGGCTATATCCGCACGGAGCTCAACGTGCCGCTGCAGAAGAACAAGGATTTCAACGCCATGCTCGAAAGCCGCACCGCCGTCGCTCGCTGGGGCAAGCAGGAGGACCTGCGCGGCGCGCTTCTCCTGCTGGCGTCGGATGCCGGCAGCTACATCACCGGCCATACGCTGGTGGTCGACGGCGGCCTCTCCCCGATCCTCGCCTGATCCATGACCGGCATTCCTCGTTGGGCAATGCTGCTGGTGGCGGCGGCGTTCGTGCTCTACGCCATTGCCGCTTCGCAGGGCTGGATTCGCGATCCGGCACTCGCGAAGGCCGACTATGTCGGCACCATCGATGTCTCGGCCGACGATGCCAAGCTCTACCGCGCCGTCCCCTTCGAGTGGCAGGTCACGAGCGCGGCGGGCAGCTTCAAGGGCAACGACACCGCCCATGTCCGCATCGATCCGTCAGGCGAGCGGACCGTGATGTGCGGCTGGGTCCCGCTCGACAAGGCCGGCGCCTCGATCCGCGCCACGCGCTGGCTGAGCGAAGCCCGCCTTGCCGTCGGCGACATCAAGGTGACCGCGCTGTTCATCGCCCCCGTCGACAAGAAACCGGGCGACGGTCTCAACGCCGGCTGCCTGCGTCTCGATGAGGGCATCAAGCCGGCGGCCGATGCGCCGCTCAGGCTCGAAGGCAATCCGGTTCGCGAATAACCTCCCTGGCTATCGAAAGAGTACCCATGCTTCCCAGACAAGGCGTAACGCCCGAACTCGCCCGCTTCATCGTCGACACCAAATGGGACGACCTGCCCGGGACGGCGCGTCACGAAGCCAAGCGCGCGCTGATGAACTTCTTTGCCGTCGCGATCGCCGGTTGCCGCACCCAGCCGGTTGAACTGGCGCTGCGCACCCTGGGCGAATTCTCCGGTGGTCGGCAGGCGACCATCGTCGGCAGGCCCGAGCGCATCGATCCGCTGTCGGCGGCGTTCCTGAACGCGGCCGGCGCCAACGTCTTCGACTATTGCGACACCCACCTGCCGACCGTGGTGCATCCGACCTCGCCGCTGGCGCCCGCCCTGCTGGCCCTGTCGGAGATCCGCAAGGTGACCGGGCCCGAACTGCTGCTAGCCTTCGCGCTGGGCTTCGAGATCGAGTGCCGCGTCGGCGGCGCGATCTCGCCGGGCCACTATCCCAAGGGCTGGCACATCACCTCGACCTGCGGCGTCTTCGGCGCCGCGGCGGGTGCCGCCAAGCTGCTCGGCCTCGATGCCGAGCGCACCGTCTGGGCGCTGGGCAGCGCCTCGACGCAGTCGGCGGGCCTCTGTGAATGCCTCGGCTGGCCGGCCAAGAGCGTCAGCGTCGGCAATGCCGCGCGCAACGGCCTGTTCTCCGCCCTGCTGGCCGAGAAGGGCTTTGCCGGCCCGCCCGAGCCCATCGCCGGCGCGCAGGGCTTCCTCGCCGCCATGGGCGAGCCGCCGAACTGGGCGGCGCTGCTCGATGGGCTCGGCCAGAGCTGGCAGGTCAACGACAACTCGATCAAGCCCTATGCCGCGGGCTTCGTGATCCATCCCCTGCTCGACCTCGCGCTCGACTGGAAGCGCACCCATCCGGACGCTGCGATCGATCGCATCGCCGTGCGCGGCAATCCCCTGCTCCTGCAACGCACCGATCGCGCCGACATCGCCACAGGCCGCGAAGCGCAGGTCAGCCTGCAGCATTGCGTGGCGGCGGCCCTCGTCCTCGGCAAGGCGGGCCTCGACCAGTTGACCGACGCCTGCGTGGCCGATCCCCGGATCAAGGCACTTCGCAGCAAGTTCGAGTGCTCGGCCGATGACCGCATCTCGACCATCGCGGCCGAGATGGACATCTGGACGGCCGACGGCAAGAAGCACGCGCTCTCGACCCAGGCCGCGCGCGGCAGCTCATCGAACCCACTGAAGGATGCGGAGATCGAGGCCAAGTTGCGCGACGAGGCGAAGCGCTGGGAGCCCGGTCACGACATCCAGCCGCTGATCGACGCCGTGTGGGCGCTCGACCGCAGCGAGGATGTCTCCTCGCTGCTGACGCTGGCGGTTTCTACTCGACGGTGACGTTGGCGGCCGCCGCGACCGCTTTCCAGGTCGCGATGTCCTTCTGGATGAAGGCCGCAAAGGCTTCCGGCGAGTTGCCGACGGTCTGCATGGCCTGGTTGACCAGCAACTCCT
This sequence comes from Rhodospirillaceae bacterium CCH5-H10, assembly GCA_001557035.1. Classification (GTDB taxonomy): domain Bacteria; phylum Pseudomonadota; class Alphaproteobacteria; order Reyranellales; family Reyranellaceae; genus Reyranella. The sequence continues at coordinate 7,498 of LSKJ01000201.1, forward strand.
TCGTTGCCGGGTCGGCCAGCGCCTTCACGATCTCGGCGTTCAGCTTCTTCACGACGGCGGGCGGCGTCCGGGCCGGTGCCAGGATGCCGTGCCAGGCCAGCGCCTCGAAGCCCGGGTAGCCGCTCTCGGCAACCGTCGGCACTTCGGGCGCGACCGGCGACCGTTCGAGGCTGGTGACGGCGAGCGGGCGCAGCTTGCCCGACTTGATGTGCGGCAGGACGCTGATCGGGTCGCCGAACACGACGTTCAATGTGCCAGCCACGAGGTCGCCCACGGCCAGCGCCGTGCCGCGATAGGGCACGTGCGTCATCTTCAGACCGGCCTTGCTCGCGAACAGCTCGGCGACGAGATGGTTGGCGGCGCCAACACCGGTCGAGCCGTAGTTCATCGCGCCGGGCTTGCTCTTCGCCAGCGCCACGAACTCCTGCAGGGTCTTGGCCGGCGAGTCGGAGTTGACGACGAGGATATAGGGTTAGGCCGTCGTCATGGTGACCGGTGCGAAGTCCTTCACCGGATCGTAGGGCAGCGACTTGTAGACGGCCGGGTTGATCGAGATCGGGCCGGACTGGCCGAGCAGCAGCGTGTAGCCGTCGGGCTCGGCCTTGGCGACGAGATCGGTGCCGACGATCGAGCCGGCACCGCCCTTGTTCTCGATCACGATCGCCTGCCCGATATTCTCGCTCACCTTCTTGGCGACGATGCGCGCCACCGAATCGGCCCCGCCGCCCGGCGCGTAGGGCACCACGAGCTTGATAGGTTTCGATGGGAAGTCCTGCGCCCAGACGGGTGTCGCGACCGCAGCCAGGACCAGCGCGCAGGCAGCACGCCGCATCATCGTCTTCATTCTTTCCTCCCTCAGGGAATTCCGTTGCGCCCATGTTTGAGGAAACCCGGCCGCGACGCCAGCCTTTCGTCGTGGAAGCGGATCGCTTTGATCCGCTTCTGGATGCATTCCCGGTCGCGTTCCTCACCTCCGTTTCGCCAGTCCAGGCGTCCGTCGACAACGACGCTGGCGGGTTCTCTGCGAGCCGTGTAAGGGCGATATCGCTGCGGCGGTGTGCAATGCAGATACGCGGATCGACGCCGCCCGACCCGCGAGCATTTCAAGGTCGGTTGGATACGATCGGCTTTTCCAACAGCTCTCGCTGTACTGCATGGCGTGTCGAGGAGGGGAAGTGCCAAGGTTCCGGAGAGACGGTTCGGTCTCGCAATGACATCGGGCGCGGTTTGGACCGCCTCTTGTTGTGGCTTCTTGCTCGCTCTGGTGGGCGCGCCCACGACCGGCCTCGCGCAGGGTTCCAACCCGATCGATGTCGGAGGCCTCATTCAAAGATACTCGGCCTTCCAGGCGCAGGTGCAGGCCCAGACGCAGGCGATAGGTCAGATGCCCAGTGCGGGCGTTCAGGTGTCGTCGTTGCTCAAGCTCCAACTTGAGATGAATATCCTGTCGCTCTACCAGTCTACCGCCGTGGCTGCGGCTACCGGGCTCCAGGACCAGGCGAGGGCGATCACGAAGAGCGTCCAGGGTGGGACCAACGCACTGAGCTGTCCCGTCTTTGTCGGGGAGGGCACGCTGCTGGGCGAGGATCGTTGCGTGTGGTCGCAGGTCAGAGGTGAGTGGGCCAGCCATGAATCGATCTACAGCGCAGGTCGGACCTGGACCGTCGGCGCGCAGGACGAGATTGCCCCCGGTTGGTACCTGGGAGGTGCCTTCAGCATCGGCGATTCTTCGAGCTCCTCGGGCAACGCCGTGTGGTCCCGCGCCCAGTCCTTCGAGGGAAGTGTTGCACTCAAGCACACGATGGGGCCGTGGCTGTTTGCCGGCGCGATGTTCGTGGATCTGGCCTCAACCCATCTGACGCGCCCGACCGGTCCGGCGGCGTCCAGCGTGCTCCAGAGCGATGCGAATACCTACACCAGCGGTGTGCGCTTGAGAGGAGCCTATGATTTTGCATTTGCCGATTGGTATGTCCGGCCGCGTTTCGACCTGGCGCTGACCTACACCGACATACCCGGCTATCAGGAATACGGTCAGAGCCCGTTTGCGTTGGCAGTGGCAGGCCGCAGCATGGTGAGGTCCAGCCTACATCCGGCGGTCGAGATCGGCGGACGATACAACCTCGACGCGACAACCATCGTGCGATCCTACGTGATCCTGGGCGCGAGTGTCCTGCCCGACAACACCGCAACAGTTGATGCGAGCTTCGTCGGCCCGCTGGCCGTCCTCGGTACATTCCGCACCCCGTACACCGGGCCGAACGTATTGGGTACGGGCGAAGCGGGCGTGCAAGTCTATCGTGTCAACGGCGGAGAAGTGCGAGTCGAGTACAAGCTGCTGGCCGGGCAGGCGTTTGTCAGCCAAAGCCTTGGCCTTCGCGGCGCCTGGCATTTCTGAAACAGCGCGCCGAACGCAGGGATTTTGCAGCTCTCCCACGCCACGAAGCTGCCATCAACGAGAACCGGCACCAGCCCGTTGGGATTCGGCGAAAGCTCCGGCCTGTCGTCGGCGATACCGATCTCTTCGCAGGCCCACAGGACCTTGCGCACGTTGATCGAGCTGGTCTTGCCGATGATCCTCATCGCCGGTCCAGCCTGCGCACGATCGCGTCCACGATCCGCGCAGGTTCGGGGCCGATGTCGACGACGATCGGTCGCTCGTCCTCGGCAGGCTCCTGCAGCGTCGCGAACTGACTGTCGAGCAGGCCGACCGGCATGAAGTGCGACGTGCGCGCGCTGAGGCGGCCGTGGATCAGGGATTGCGTGCCCTTCAGGTAGACCAGCGCCACGTCGCGCCGGTCGCCCACGATGACGTCGCGATAGATCCGCTTCAGCGCGGAACAGGTGACGACGCCCGCCTCGCCCCTTTCCCGCCAGTCGTCGATGTGGCGGGCGATTGCCTGCAGCCACGGTAGCCGGTCGGCGTCGGTGAGCGGCGTGCCGCTCCGCATCTTCTCGACATTTTCGCGCGGGTGGAGATCGTCGCCGTCCTGGAACGCGCAACCGAGCCGTTCGGCCAGCAGGCTGGCGACGGTGGTCTTGCCCGATCCCGAGACACCCATCACGACGACGATGGTCTTCATTGCGGCCAAGTCTATCATGGACCCGGGATCAGGAAACGAACGGGAGAGACGTATGCAGCTCGGCATGATCGGCCTGGGACGGATGGGCGCCAACCTCGTGCGCCGGCTGGTGCGGCAGGGCCACGACTGCGTCGTGTTCGACCAGAACCCGGAAACGGTCGCGGGACTCGCGGGGCAGAGCATCACCGGTGCCGCGAACCTCGCCGATCTCGTCGGCAAGCTCAGCCCGCCACGCAACGTCTGGGTCATGCTGCCGGCCGGCGCGATCACGGAGCAGACCGTGGCCGAACTCGGCCGGCTGCTCTCCCCCGGCGACACGATCATCGACGGCGGCAACGCCTTCTTCCAGGACGATGTGCGGCGCGCCCGCGAGATGAAGGAAAAAGGCATCCACTATCTCGACTGCGGCACCAGCGGCGGCGTCTGGGGGCTGGAGCGCGGCTATTGCCTGATGATCGGCGGCGACAGGGAGGCGGTCGAACGGCTCGATCCGATCTTCGCCGCCCTCAGCCCCGGCGAAGGCACGATCCCGAAAACGCCACGACGCGAGACGCGCGATCCCCGCGTCGAACGCGGCTACCTCCATTGCGGCCCCAGTGGCGCCGGCCATTTCGTGAAGATGGTCCATAATGGCATCGAGTACGGGCTGATGCAGGCCTATGCCGAGGGCTTCGAGATCCTGCGCAAGGTCTCGTCGGAAGCGGTACCCGAGGAGCGGCGTTACGTCCTCGACCTCGCCGATATCGCCGAGGTCTGGCGGCGCGGCAGCGTCGTCAGTTCCTGGCTGCTCGACCTCACCTCCGCGGCGCTGGCCGAGGACCCGGCCCTCTCGAAATATTCCGGCTTCGTCGAGGATTCGGGCGAAGGGCGCTGGACCATCAACGCCGCCATCGAGGAGGCCGTGCCGGCCGACGTGCTGTCGGCCGCGCTCTATGCCCGCTTCCGCTCGCGCGACCGCGAGGGCACGGCCAACAAGCTTCTGTCAGCCATGCGCCACGCCTTCGGCGGCCATGTCGAGCCGAAGAAATAGTTAGGGAATGCCGTTGCGGCCATGCTCGAGAAAGGCCGGCCGCCGGCTCAGCCGGTCGTAGTAGGCCGAGACCGCCGGAAAGGCGGGCTTGTCCATGGGCGTCATGAACCAGCGGTTGACGCTGAGGCCGATGGTAATGTCGGCCAGCGTGAAGTCGTCGCCTGCGACATGGGCTTGTCTCGACAGCACGGCGTCGAGAATGCCGACCATCCGTGCCCAGTCGGCCTTCGAGGCCTCGATCTGGCGTGCATCGTCGAAGGCGGGGTTCCTGCGCACCAGCGCTGAGAAGGCGTAGCGCCAGGCGGTGTTGAACTCTGTCGCCTGCCAGTCGATCCAGCGCTCCACCTCCGCTCGCGCGCGCGGCCCGGTCGGCAGCAGGGACGTTGCGCGCCATTTGTTGGCGAGATAGCGAAGGATCGTGTTGCTCTCCCACAACACGAAATCACCGTCGACCATCACCGGCACGAGCCCGTTGGGATTGAGCGCCATCTCGGGCGCTCTGTCCTCGCGCATGTAGGCGACACCGATCTCCTCGCAGGCCCAGAGGACCTTGCGCACGTTGATCGAACTCGCCTTGCCGATGATGCGTACCATCAGAGGAACGACAGCCCGCCACTCAGGGCTACCGTCTGGCCGGTCATGTAGGCGTTGCCGATCACCATCAGGACCGCCTGGGCACATTCCTCCGACGTGCCGAAGCGGCCGAGCGGGATGCGGTCGGGCGACGAGGCGAGGCCGCCACGCACCATGTCGGTCTCGATCAGCGACGGCGCCACGGCATTGACGGTGACGCCGTCCTTCACGACCCGCGCCGCATAGCCTCGGGTCAATCCCTCCAGGCCGGCCTTGGAGGCGTTGTAGTGCGGGCCGATGCCGCCCGCGCCACGCGCTGCACCGGACGAGATGTTGACGATGCGGCCCCACTTGCGGGACCGCATGCCGGGCAACACGGCCCTGGTGCAGAGGAAGGCCGACTTCAGGTTGACCGCGATGGTGCGGTCGAACGCCTCTTCGGTGAGGTCGTCGATACCGGTCATGATGGCAAGCCCGGCATTGTTCACCAGCACGTCGACCGGCCCCAGCTCCCGCTCCACCGCCGAGATCATCTTCGCGACGGCGGCGCTGTCCGACACGTCGGCGGCGACGGATATTGCCTTGCCGCCGGCCTGCCTGATGTTTGCGACCACCTCCTCCGCATCGGCCAAACGCTCCCGATAGTTCACGGCGACCGCAGCCCCTTCCTGCGCGAGCGACAGGGCGACGGCGCGACCGATGCCGCGCGACGCTCCGGTCACCAGCGCGACCTTGCCGGAGAGAGAAGCCATCTCAGATCTCGTCGACGCCAAAGGCCTGGCGCATCGCCTTCACGCCTTCCTGGTGCGGCGTCCACAGGCGACCGCCGACCATGCCGCCATCGACGACCAGGTCGTGGCCGCTGATGAAGGTCGAATCGTCCGAGGCGAGGAAGATGGCCGCCTTCGCAATGTCGTCCACGATGCCCGCACGCGGAATCGGCTGGGCCTTCGCCATGCTGGCCTTCATCGACTCGGCATAGGAATCGGCCTTGTCCGGCGGCAGGCCCAGCGCCTTCGCGAAGATGCCGGTGGCGATCCCGCCGGGCGAGATCGAGTTCACCCGCACGTTCTTCTCGCCGAGCTGCATGGCGGTGCAGACGGTCAGATGGTTCACCGCCGCCTTGGCCGCCCCGTAGATCATCGAGGTCGAGTAGCCCGCCCGCCGCGCCGCGACGCTGCCATTGTTGATGATGCTGCCCGAACCCTGCGCCATCATCAGCGGCGCGGCGTGCTTCATGCCCAGCATCACCGAGCGCACCAGGGTCGCCATCGCCGCGTCGAAGCCCTCGACCGGCACCGTCTCGATGCCGCCCACCGGCGCCGGTCCGCCGGCATTGTTGAACAGGCAGTCGACCCGGCCCCACTTCGACAGGCAGGCATCGAACATCCGCTTCACGTCGCTCTCGCTCGTCGCATCCGCCGTCACGAAAAGACAGTTGTTCTTGCCCAGCGCGGCCTCGAGCGAGCGGCCCAGTTCCTCGCGCCGCCCGGTAGCCACGACCTTCGCGCCCTCCGCGACGAACAGCTCGACGGTGCGCCGCCCGATGCCGCTGGTCGCCCCCGTCACGATGGTGATCTTGCCGTCGAGCCTGCCCATGCTTCTCTCCCCTTTGCCGGACGGGGATGATACACCACCGCCAACCAGGAGAAGCATATGACGGTGTTGGGTATTCTGGGAGGCAGCGGCCTCTATGACATGGCCGGCCTCAAGAACGCGGAGTGGCGCAAGGTTGCCTCGCCGTTCGGCGAGACCTCCGACGAGTTCCTGTTCGGCGTGCTGGACGGGCTCGACGTCGTTTTCGTGCCGCGCCACGGCCGCGGCCACCG
>LSKJ01000202.1 GCA_001557035.1 Rhodospirillaceae bacterium CCH5-H10
GATCCGTGGCTCTCCCCCCTCCGGCCCTTCGGGCCACCTCCCCCGTATGACGGGGGAGGCGAAGGTTCGAAAGCGCCTAGAACACCTGCCGTACGCCGACGATCTGGCCGAGCGAGCGGCCGACATGTTCGGCTACTGCGGGCTCCAGCCCCTCCACCTCGATCTCGACGCTGAGTCCGTCGCCGTCGGCCTGCGCGAAGACGCGGGCGGGGACGAGGCCGCGCTTGGCGATCAGTTCGAGCGCGCGCGGCAGCACGCCGGGCTCGGCGTCGGCCTCGAAACAATAACGGACGGCGGAGTTACTACGCTTGAGGGAGAGAACGGCAGACATCGGACGAATCCTTGGACGAGAGACAGGCGAACGCGGCAACGCAACGGTTTGCAGTGCAAACCGTGGTGCTAATTCGCCTTCCAAGGAGGTCCGTGCGGGCCATGCCGCCACTATAGCGCCGGGGATGGCTGGCGCGCTAGGGTCCGTCAACGAACCCGCCGGGAAGGAAACAAAGATGCGTTCGACGCCCATCTACGAGGTGCATGCGGTCAAGTATGCCCACCTGCCGCGCAAGGCATGGGAAGTACAGATCAATCCGGACCCGCACGATGCCGACTTCCCGATGGACTATTTCGTCTGGGTAGCGATCCCGCTGGACGAGAACGGCCATCGCACGATCGGCGGCAAGCCCATCGTGATCGACACCGGCTTCAACGCCACGGTCGGCAAGCAGCGCGGCCGCGAGGTGAAGAAGAACCCGGCCGATCTCCTCGGCGAGGTCGGGGTCGACGCGAAGGAGGTCGAGGACGTCATCGTCACCCATCTCCACTACGACCATATCGGCAACTGGGACCGCTTCCCCAAGGCGCGCTTCCATCTCCAGGACAAGGAGATGAATTTCGCGACCGGCCGGCACATGTGCAAGGGACCGTTCCGCCACGCCTACAAGTGCGAGGACATCGTCGGCATGGTGCGCGCGCTCTACGGCGGCCGGCTGGTGTTCCACGACGGCGACGAGGAATTGCAGCCCGGCATCTCGCTGCACCTGATCGGCGGCCATACCGCGGGCATCCAGTCGGTGCGCATCAACACGCGCAACGGCTGGCTCGTGCTGGCCTCCGATGCCTCGCACTATTTCTGGGGCGTCAACAACGACAAGCTGTTCTCGATCGTCTACTCGGTCGCCGACATGCTGGCGGGCTACGACAAGCTGAAGAAGCTGGCCGACGGCCGCGTCGAGATGGTGATCCCCGGCCACGACGCGGAAGTGATGACGCGCTATCCCGCCTCGGGAAAGGGACTGGAAGGCATCAGCGTCCGGCTCGACTGACCCCGGAAGGAAGCACCGTGGCCCGGCTTGTCTTCGGCATGAACCAGTCGCTGGACGGTTATGTCGACCATCTGTCGTTCGGGCCGAGCCCCGCGCTCTTCCGCCACTTCATCGAAGAGGCGGAAGGGCAGGCCGGCAGTCTCTACGGCCGCCACGTCTATGAGCTGATGCAGTACTGGGACGACGATCAGCCCGACTGGGACGACGAGCGCCGCGCCTTCGCGGCGGCCTGGCGGAGACAGCCCAAATGGGTCGTCTCGCGCTCGCTGGAATCGGTCGGTCCCAACGCGACGCTCATCCGGGGCGATCTGGAGCGTGCGATCCGCAACCTGAAGGCCGGACGCGACGGCGACATCGAAGTCGCCGGCCCGACCCTGGCGAAGAGCCTCACAGAGCTCGGCCTGATCGACGAATACCGGATCTACCTGCATCCCGTGGTGCTGGGACACGGCACGCCCTACTTCGCCGGCCCCCGGCCGCCGCTCCGTCTCGTGGCCCACGACCGGATCGGCGAGGACGTGCTGAGGCTCAGCTACGTCCCGACCTGATCCGCCGACGAACCGCCTAAGCCGCGAGGGCGGCTCGGGTCTTGCCGATCATCAGCGCGGCGCGAGCCGCCTCGCGGCCCTTCTCGACGAAGTGCGCGCGGAAGATCGCATTGTGGTGCTCGGTCTCCTGATAGTGATGCGGCGTCAGCGACACCGACAGGACGGGCACGCCGGTGTCCATGCCGGCACGCATCAATCCGTCGACGACGGCCTGGGCGACGAAGTCGTGGCGATAGATCCCGCCATCGACCACGAAGGCGGCGGCGGCCACGGCCGCATACTTTCCCGTCGCCGCGAGATCGCGCGAGAACAGCGGCAGCTCGAAGGCGCCCGGCACGTCGAACACGTCGACCTGCGCGGCGGGAATCAGTTCGAGGAATCCGTCGAGCGCACGATCGACGATGTCGGCGTGCCACCTGGCTTTGACGAAGGCGTAGCGGGCTTGTGTGTGGTGGGCTTGTGTCACGGCAATCTCCTTTGGCGAACAGACACGTCACCCAAGGCGATCACGCGCGGACCCGCTGCTCTGCGGGAGCAGCGGAACACACGTTCTCTTTCATCCGGACTATGACCGTCGGCTCAGGCCTCGCACCTGATCTGCTGTCCCTTCCTCGCGGAAGGCGCTCGCGTTGTGGAACGTCGAGAAGAAGTAATGCGAGG
>LSKJ01000203.1 GCA_001557035.1 Rhodospirillaceae bacterium CCH5-H10
TGTCGTACCAGGCATAGACCTTGAGCAGCGTGCCGTCGGTCACCATCGTGCTGGGCCCGTCGACGATCGAACTGCGCGTATCGTTGCAATAGTCGGCCGAGACGAGGGGGCGGGTTTCGAAACCCAGGATGCCGGCGAGCGGTCCGTGCGCCGCCGCGCGGAAGAGATCGTTGACCTCCTGTTCGCTGGTGGTGCGAGAAAGTTCGAACACGCAGTCGGTGAGGCTGGCGTTCAGCACCGGCGCGCGCACCGCATGGCCGTTCAGCTTTCCCTTGAGCTCGGGATAGATGACCGTGATCGCCGTGGCGCTGCCGGTCGTCGTCGGCTGCAGCGAGAGCATGGCCGAACGCGCGCGGCGCAGGTCCTTGTGCGGCGCATCGACCACGACGTTGGTGTTGGTCGGTGCGTGGATGGTCGTGATCTGGCCGTGGCGGATGCCGATCTGCTCGTGCACGACCTTGACCACGGGCGCGAGGCAGTTGGTCGTGCAGGAGGCCGCCGTCAGCAGATGGTGCCGGTCGGGCTCGTAGAGATGGTCGTTGACGCCCACCACGACGTTCAGCGCGCGCTCGTCCTTGACCGGCGCGGCGACGATCACCTTCTTCACGCCGCGATCGAAGTAG
>LSKJ01000204.1 GCA_001557035.1 Rhodospirillaceae bacterium CCH5-H10
GCGCTGCTGCGCCGTCCCGAGGCGCCCGCGACGCACGAGATCGCGACGCGCGACGGCCGGGTGATCGAGCTGCGCCTCGATCCGCTGCCCGGGGACGGGTTCGTGGCCACCTGCAACGACGTCACGGCGCGGGTGCGCATTGCCCAGGCGCTGCGCGACAGCGACGGCCAGCTCCGCCGCGCGGCCGAGACGCTGGAGCAGCGGGTGGCCGAGCGAACGGCCGAGCTGGAGGCGAGCCGCGCCGAGGCTGAGGCCGCCAATCTCGGCAAGACGCGCTTCATCGCGGCGGCGAGCCACGATCTGCTGCAGCCGCTGCATGCCGCGCGGCTGTTCACGGCGGCGATGATCGACCGCGACCCGCGCAACGATCTCGGCGGCAAGATCGATGCGAGCCTGGGCGCCGTCGAATCTCTGCTCGACGCGTTGCTCGACATCTCCAAGCTCGATGCCGGCGCCTTCAAGCCGGAGAAGCGGCCGTTCGCGCTGCAGCCGCTGTTCGAATCGCTGGCGACCGCCTTCGCGCCGATGGCGGCACGGCGCGGCGTCGAGCTGGCGGTGGCGCCGACGCGTGCTGTCGTCGACACCGATCCCGCCTTCCTGCGCCGTATCCTGCAGAACCTTCTCTCGAACGCGTTGCGCTACGGGCAGGTCGAGGGACGGCCGGCGCGGGTGCTGCTGGGCTGCCGTCGTGTGGGCGGTGCATTGCGCATCGAGGTGCGCGACAACGGACCGGGCATCGCGCCCGACAAGCAGGCGGTGATCTTCGACGAGTTCGTGCGGCTTCAACCCGAGGACGAGGGGCCGCGCGAGGAGCGGGGGCTGGGCCTCGGCCTCGCCATCGTCGATCGCATCGCGCGCATGCTCGACCTGCCGGTCGCACTCGCATCCGCCCCAGGCCGCGGCTCGACCTTCTCCGTCACCGTGCCGCGCGTGGCGGCCGTCGTGACCGCGCCCGTCGCGCCGCCGGTGCAGCCGTCGCTGCCGTCGATCGAGGCCGAAAGCTTCGTGCTCTGCCTCGACAACGAGGCGCGGGTGCGCGAGGCGATGGCGGCGCTGCTGGGCGGCTGGGGCTGCAACGTCGCGACCGCTGCGTCGC